>DAOUGF010000062.1:0-8559 GCA_034429295.1 Chloroflexaceae bacterium | reverse complement strand
TTGATCAGGGCCAAGATCTGCGCATCACCACCGACTACCGCGTTGTGCTCGGCGAGATCCTCTACCGCCGCCTCGGCAACCCGCATCTCGGCGCGGTCTTCCCCGGCCTCACCGACGCCACGTTCAAGGAGCTCGGCTTGGTCAGCGGTGCCGCCCCCGGCCCGATCAGCTGGAACAGCCTAACTCCCAACCAGATCCTCCAGCAGAGCGACGACAAGCCGAACCGGCTGCACCTGCCGATGATCAGGAAGTGCTAGCGGAGAGCGGGGAGTGGAGCGCGCCCGTGTCCGGGCCGTTTCCTACCTCCCCGGCTCTAAATGGAACCACATCTGTCGCTCGGAACGTACGGCCGAAGTATTCGCCCCTGACAGCGCCCGTACTACACGCGCGATCTGGGGCGGATGCTTCGGCCGTACGGGCCTACCGAGAGATTTCTGTGGTTCCGTATAGCTCCCGGGCTTTTCACTCCGGCGTGGGGAACGCCGTGCTCTCGACCGTGAGTTGCGCCAGGTCGGCTGCGCTGATGGGGGCCCGCAGGCGCATCACGGCGCCGCGCAGGGTCGCGAGCTGATCCGGCGTCGGCAGGCTGGTGAGGGGCGCGAGGATCTCCTGGAGCAGCTCTACATAAGACTGTGAGCGATCATCTGCGGCGAGGGGCGCCGCCATGGCCGCGAGGTCTGTCGTGAGCTGCCGGGCGGCGCTCGCCCAATCCACCACTCCTGGCAGCTCCAGCGCCAGGCTCAGCAGTCGGCCGGCGCGCTCGACGGCGGCCAGCCGGGCTTGTGCGCCGCCGGGAGCGTCGCCCCCGCTACTCTGTAGTGGAGGAGACACGGCGACACCTGACGGCGCTGTGCGATCGCGCGCAGCGCCATCTTCCCCTGCCTGCCTATCTCCTTCGCTCGCTTTGCCCTCCACCAACTCAACCAGCCGCTGAAACCCCGCGTTGATCATCGAATCGATCTCGCCGGCATAGTGGAGCCAGGCGCCCACCTGCATGCGAAACGGGTCGGGGATATCTCGCTTGTGTCCGGCTAGCTCCCCCAGGGTCGTAATGTTGGCGCCCGGGTAGCGGGCGCGCAGCACGCGGGCTACGCCGGCCTCCACGGCGATCAGCAGTTGGGCTTGCGCCGCAAGCTCCTCTGTGAGCGAGCGCGCCGTGTGGTTGCTCAGGTCGAGGCCCATGGCGAGCATGGCGTCGCGGGCCTCCGGCTCGGCTGGGTCGCCGTCGTGGCCGACGACGCCGGCGGACTCGGCGGACCAGGCCAGGTTATGGCGCGCCAGGGTTCGCCGGAGCAGGGCCGCCGCCATCGGCGCCCGGCCCGTGTCGGCCGCGCCGACGACGAGGATGAGAGGTGTAGTCATCGATTTGTCATCTTCTAGCTCCACCGCCGCCGGGGATCATACCACGGCTGCGGCGCTTTCGGAAGGGCTGCTCATGGCTCTGGGCTGGGGAACATGCCACCCGCGCCGCACCTCGCATAACGAAAATTTGACCATTGTGTCACCTTGTGCTATCTTCTCGGCCGCCGCAGATCCTAACTAACGTGGCACTGTTGGTCCTCCGGTTTTACACAGAGGAGGAAAGTAAGAGTTCGTCTAGTGGAGCGTCAGGCCACGATGCCCGTCGTTCCCAGAGGTCTGTTAGGGCCCCGAACATGGCCGACCGCCCCGTATGCGCCGGCCAGATCCACGAGGATCGCCGGGGGTTCACGCCCCCACCTACCCCAGGAGGTTTCGCTTGCCGAGCATGCACTCGACGCTGCCCCGTAGCGGCGCCGTCCGTCGCGCCATCATAGCGCTCGCGGGCTGGCTCACCCTGATCCACGTCGTCTTGCTCAGTGCCTTTTCCCCGCCCGCTGTTCAGGCTGCCCCAAGCCTGATGCTGCCTACAACCCCCGGTGAGGACTGGAAAATCATCCAGGGCTACGCCTGTGGCACCCACAATGCCTGGGATCGCTACTCGCTTGATCTTGCCCAGGTGAACGGCCGCACCTACGACGCGCCCATCCGCGCCGCCGCGAGCGGCGAGATCTGGGCCTGGCAGGCCTCCAGCGGGACGATCATCCTCAACCACGGCGGCGGCTTCTTCACCATGTACACTCACATGGCCCGCGCCGTAGCCACCCACCGTGGCCACTACTATCAGGCCGGCGAAGTCCTCGGCTTTGCCGGCGACCGCGGCGCGCCCGGTGTGCCCCACTTGCACTTCACGGCCTTCACCGCGAACCGCGACGGCTGGAGCGGCAAGCAGTCGGTCCCGCTGCGCTTCTCTGAAGGCTACGACTTCCCCGAGATCGGCGGCTGTAACCAGCACGGCGGGGCCGTGGTGCGGGCCGCCGGCCTCCAGGCCCCCGAGCTTCAGTTCAGCAGCACCGCGGAAGTGGGCCGCTGGTATAAGGACGACCAGCGGGTGGAGTTTCGCGCCAACTGGGGCGGCGGTGGCCTCAGCCAGGCTTGGGACGAGGAGCCGTCCGCGGATGCCCCGATGTTCCCCGGCAGTGTTGATGGTTACGCCCAACTCGCCGATGCGGGCGAAGGCATGCACACGCTGACGGTGCGCGTTTGGGGGCCTGATGGGCGGCAGAGTGTGGCGAGCTACGGGCCGCTCGGCCTCGATCGCACGCCGCCCAATGCGCCCGCCCCTATCGATGAGCTGCACGCGACCCCCGGCGTGGCCGTGGTGCCCTGGCAGCCGGCTGGCGATGCTCTCTCCGGCGTGGCGGGCTACCGCGTCTACATCGGCGCCGACCCTGCCGGCACCTCGGAGTGGTTCACGCCTGAGCCTGTGGTGAAGACGCCGCCGCTCACTGAGGGCCGCTACGTCGTCCGTGTCCAGACCCTCGACAACGCGGGGAATACCAGCGCTTGGACGACGATCGGCACCCTGGTGGTGGCGCCGTAGCCGAACCGACCCTTGCCCCTTCAGGGCGAACGAAGGGCCAGGCGCTCAGCGCCTGGCCTTCTCTCTTTGGGCTCTGGCCATCGGCCAGCACAGGAGCGTCGAGTGGCCGACCTACTCCTCCTCCGGCCGGGCCTGCAGCTCCCTGAGGAACATCAGGAAGTTGCGGGCCTGCTTCTTATGCTCCGGCGTGAGGCTATCGTAGAGGCTCAAGAAGGCGTCGCGCTCGCGGTTCGAGGCTGTGAACTTGTACTCATCCTTGCCCGCCGCCTCAAGGATCAGGTCGATCGCTGTGGTGCGGAACACCGTCGCCAGCCCCTCCAGCTCGGTTACGCGAACGCCGGTGGTGCCGGCCTCCACGCTGGAGATGTACGAGCCGCTCACCCCGATCCGGTTGCCAAGATCGGCCTGCGTCAGCCTGTCGCGGGTGCGCTTGCGTTTGATCACCTCGCCGATCCGCTGGTTCAGCGATGTCACGCCTTGCTCCTTCATTGCCAATTCACACTCTCGGTCGTACAACAAGCGTATCGCCCTGCTTCGTGGCCCTGATCGCGCTCACGCCCCGCAGCTCCTCGGGGAGCAGCAGGTGGCGGCGGTATGGGCCGACCCGCACGATCAACTCGTCGCCGCTCATGGTGAGACCCAGCGCCTCCCGCGGCAGCCCAGGCAGATCGATCGCTACCTGCGGCTCAGGCGGGCCGGCGACGCGCACAGGCGCCGTGGCGGCGCCCATCTGTGGCGCTGCGCCCCCGTACAACGCCGCGCCCAGATTCGTAAGCGCGTCGAGGTCGCCCGCCATTCCCATGAGCGGGAGCCGCAGCATGTCCCGGCCCGGCCACAGGGCCGCGGCCTCGCTGATCACCGCATCCTGCTCCGCCAGAAGCTCGTCCAGGCCCGCCGCTGCCAGCCCCGCGTCGAGTAAAGGCCCAGCCGCGATCCGCTCGACTGCCAGGCCGAAGAGCTGCAGCGCGGGCAGGGCCACGCGCGCCTCCTCCAGCCCGGCCCGGTCGGGGCGCAGCACATAGCAGACGTGCGTCCGCTGCGGATCGATCGTCTCGTCGCGGAGCTGCTCGAGGCGCACGCGGGCCTCCTGGAGCGCGCCGGTCCACTCCATCGGGAAGGGGATGAGGCCGGTGGGGACGATCGCGCGGGCCACTGAGGCGCTGGAGCGGCCCGGGCCTCGATCCAGGCCGAGGAGCAGGCGCACGCCCCAGCGCACGCTGTCGGGCACAGCCAGGGCCCGCAGCAACCCATCGGGCGGGCCGGCGTCCACGCAGACCAGCTTATAGCGGGGCGCAAGCTCCCGCAGGCGCATCACGGCGAGAAACAGATCCGCGCCAGGTAGGAGCGGCAGTTCGTCGCCCGACAGCTGGGCGGCGTTGGCGCCGGCGAGGGCCGACCAGGCCGACGCGATATTCGTCAGCGGGTCGAGAAGCCAGGCGTCGAGGTATGGGGCGAGCGGATGGGGCTCGTCGCGGCCCGCGCCGCCGGTGATGGTGGTTAGCGGGTGGGACGGCCCCACGCTCGCCAGCAACGTCGCTGTGCCGCGGGCCGCAGCGATGGCGGCTGTGGCCGCGGCGGCTCGGCTCGTCACACCGGCCGGCCCGGTGAAGATCAGCGTGTGCATAGGGCGTAGTGTAGCACGATCTGGTTGGCTGGCTTCAGCGGGCTGCTATAATGAGTCTGGCCGCCGCGCCGGCGCGGCGTCCGTCCAACGCAAGGAGGGAAGATGTCAGAGCGACTCGACGCACAGCCGGTGGGCGCCTTTCTAGACGCCCTGGCCTCCAGCGCGCCCACGCCCGGCGGCGGCAGCGTCTCTGCCCTGAGCGGGGCGATGGCCGCCGGCCTGGTGAGCATGGTCTGCGCCCTTACCATCGGCAAGAAGCAGTTCGCTGAGATCGAGGATGAGGTCAAGGGCATCCGCGAGCAGGCCGAGGCGCTGCGCCAAGAGTTCCTGCAGCTTGCCCAGGAGGATGTCGAGGTCTTCGGCCGGCTCTCGGCAGCCTACAAGCTGCCCCGCACCACCGAAGCCGACGCCGCCAGCCGCCAGGCCGCCATCCAGCAGGTCACCCGTCTCGCCGCTGAGGTGCCGTTGCGCACCGCCCAGGCCGCAGTTGCCCTGCTGCCTCTCTGTACCGCCCTCGCCCCCAGAGTCGGCCGCCTGATCGTCAGCGATATCGGCGTGGCTGTCGTCCTCGCCCGCGCTACGGTCCAGAGCGCCATCCTCAATGTCGAGATCAACCTCGCCGGCCTTGAGGACCAGCTCTATGTGCGGGAGACGCGGGCCCGCATCGAGGATCTGATCGTCGGCCTGAGCGAGGAGGTCGAGGGAATTCTGGCGATAGTGAGGGGACGGATCAACCAGTGACAGCCACCATCCTCGATGGGCGGGCCTTGGCCCAGGAGCTGCGGGCCGAGGCTAAGGACGCCATCGCTCAGCTGCGGGAGCGTATCGGGCGGGCCCCAGGGCTCGCCGTGGTCCAAGTGGAGGGCGACGCCGCTTCCACCCGCTATGTCCGCTCGCTAAACAAGCTCTGCGACGCGGTTGGCGCAGCCTTCCGTCTTGAGCTGCTCCCGGCCGATGTGGCGCAGGCCGAGCTCGACCGCCTGATCGCGGCGCTCAACGACGACCCTACTGTGGACGGCGTGCTGATCCAGCTGCCGCTGCCCGCAGGGCTCTCGGCTGAGCAGGCGATCATGGGCCTCGACTACCGCAAGGATATCGACGGCGTCCACCCGATCAACGCCGGCCTGCTCGCCCAAGGGCGCGCCGCCTTCGCGCCGAACACGCCGGCCGGCGGCATGGAACTGCTGCGGCGCTACGGGGTGCAGCTGCGTGGCGTGCGGGCCGCTGTGGTCGGTCGCAGCGCGATCGTTGGCCGGCCTATGGCCCAGTTGCTCACGCTTGCCGACGCAACCGTGACCATCTGCCACTCCCGCACCGTGGATCTCGGCGCAGTGCTGCGCGAGTGCGAGCTCGTCTGCGTGGCCGCAGGGCGCCCTGGCCTGATCACGGCCGACATGATCCGTCCCGGCGCTGTGGTGGTGGATTTCGGGACGAACGTGCGGGAGGATGGCAGCCTGGTGGGCGACGTAGATTTTGCCACGGTCGTTGAGGTGGCCGGGGCGATCACTCCTGTGCCTGGCGGAACCGGCCCGGTGACCAACGCGATGCTGCTCAAGAACCTGATCACTGCCGCCACACGATGAAACTGCTCGTCCTCGGCGCTGATGGCCGGGCCCACGCCCTGGTCTGGAAGCTCTTCAACAGCTCCTCGGCTGAGGTGCTTGTAGCGCCCGGCAACGGGGGGTGCAGCCAGCTCGCGCCCCAAGTGGAGCTCGATCCGAGCGATGCCCTCGCGGTGGCCAAGTGGGCCTTCGCCGAGCAGGTCGATCTGATCGTGCCAGCCGACAGCGGCCCGCTCATGGCTGGCCTGGTAGACGAAGTCATCTCCATGCATATCGGCGTATGCGGCCCGGCTCAGCGAGCCACCGAGCTGGAGCGCAGCCGTTGCTTCGCCCGCGCCTTCCTCGAACGTAGTGGGCTGCCGCTGCCCCGCGGGCGGGCCTGCGCCGACCTCGCCACCGCCGAGCGCTATCTCGCGGCCCAGCCGCTCCCTGTGGTGATCAAGGCTGACCGCCCGGCTGACGGCGAAGGTGTGTACCACGACCGCTACGCCGCCCTGGAAGCCTTGCGGACCAGGTTCGCCGACACGCCGGCCGGTGAGCCCGGCGCCGGCGTGGTGATCGAAGAGTATCTGGCGGGGGTCACTGTACGCTTCTCCGCCATCACCGACGGCGTTACTTCGCTGCCGCTGCTGCCCGTGCGCACCTACGACCGGCTCGGCCCCGAGCCCGACAGCCCGCTCGCGCCGGGGATGGGCGCCGTGACCGGCAACTCCACGTATGCGCAGAAGCTCGGCGCGTACCTGCACACGCATCTGATCCAGCCCCTCGTCGCCGCATTGGCGCGGGAGCGGCTGCCGTACTGGGGCATCCTCGGCACCGACTGTGTGATCGCCGAGCAGGGCCCCCGCATCACAGGGCTGCGCTGTAGCTTCCACGACATGGAAGCCCAGGTGGTGCTGCCGCGCCTGGAGTCGGATCTGCTGCCGCTGATCGAGGCCGCCATCGCTCGCCGCCTGGATCAGGCGCCGCCGCCGCGCTGGCGTGACGAGGCCAGCGTGGCGATCAGCTTAGTGGCCCAAGGCTATCCCCATCATTTCCCTATCGGCGCCACGCTCGAGGGTCTGAGCGATGTAGATGAAGGCGTGCTAGTCTTTCACGATCAGACCCACAATCCCGGCGGGCTGCGCTATAACCCGGCTACGCGGGGCGGGTTAGCCTCCTTGCTGATGGGTGCGGCCAGCGGCAGCACGGGGATCACCGTGACCGGCGGCCATGTGGCGACTGTGGTGGCCCTGGGCGCCACCCTGGCCGGCGCCCGCGGGCGCGCCCTGCTCAACGCCGAACGCCTCCACTTCCCCGGCCGCATCTACCGCGAGGATATTGGCGCCCACGAGTTCCGCTGAGGCGCTACTCCACCACTGCGTACGCCCGCACGGGGAAGGCCGCGGCGCCGCAGATCTTCGCTGGCACGGCGTGGAAGGTGAATGGGCCAGGGGGGATCTGGTCGAGCCGCGTGAGGTTCTCGACGATCGGCACGTTCGCGTTCAGCAGCGTCACGTGGACCGGGCGGTGGGCACCCTCCGGGTCGTCGGCCAGCAGCAGATCGCAGCCAAGCAGGCGGGCGCCTTGGTCTCGGAGCGCCACCGCCAGCTCCGCAGTCACAAAGGGGTGCTCATAGTACTGCGGCTGGCCCCAATAGGCGCTCCAGCCGGTGTCGAGCAGCACTGCCTTGCCGGCGATATCGTGGCCAGCCAGCAGCTCGGGGCCAAGGGGCTGCCGGGGCTGGGCGCCTTCCACTCTGATCACCAGGCCCGGCAGCACCAGCTGATGCAGGTCGAGCCGGTCGATCGTTGCGCCGTCAGGGTTGAAGTGGAAGGGACTGTCGAGATAGGTGCCGATGCTGGTGATGAACTGGACGAAGCTGATCTCCACCGTTGTGCCGGCGTAGCGCCCGCTGAAGGCTGACTGGGCGTGACTCAGGTAGGGAGTGATAGTGGGGCGGGGCCACGCATCGCTGAAGAGGGGAGTCTCCGGCCCGACGCTTTGGCTGAGATCTAGGAGTTGCATCTTGCACCTTGGTGATGTTGCATCGCTGCGCGGCGGTATCTCCCGATTCTACCACGGGTAGCAAGGAGTGAAGTCTATGGGGCGCTGCCGCCCCCGCACCCCCGGCGCTCGCCGTGCCGATGCCTGCTGCGGGGCGTTGCCGCCCCCTGCGCCCCTGGCCCACGTCGTGCCGACGCCTGCCTGCGGGGTGCTGCCCCTCTGCCAGTACCACCTGCACGGTGCGTGAGGATGCGAGCGGGCTCTGCCCCTCGCGCTCCCCGCCAAGGGGGCGGCTGCCCCCTTGGAACCCCCGAAGCCGACGCCCGCCTCAATCCGGACGCCATCGCTGCATGCCCCTCGGCGCCGAGAGCGGGCGATGCGTTCCCAGCTGCACGTCCGCTGCCCCCGCAGCTTCGCCTCCACCAACAAGCCTTTAGGCAGCGAAGCTGTTGGGCTGCTGGCGTCGAGCGAGTAGTGCCATACCC
>DAOUGF010000061.1:0-6652 GCA_034429295.1 Chloroflexaceae bacterium | reverse complement strand
CATCGGCGAATCGGGGTCCATTACGATGGTATCGATCCTGGTCTGAAGCCCGGCCCGCAACGGGTGCAAGTGAAAGCCTACGGGCACAGCTGACTTTCGGATGCAGTGAGTGCACCTGAAACAGTGGCAAGCTGGAGCGCCGGTATCACCCCCAGTGGTTTGTCTGAGGGATGGCAGCGATCTGTTCATGGCCCAGCGCTCAGGCCGCCGTGAAGCGCAGCCGCTCGCCGTCCTGGGGGATGGCGACGCGCCCCTGGAAGCCGGCGCGCTCCAGCGCCTCCCGCAGCCCGCCGCGTGTCAGGCGGCAGTGGTTGATTGTCTCGAGGTGGACGGCGATGATCTGCGCGTCGGGTGTGGCCTGGCACACCGCCAGCACATCGTCGGCGGTCATGGTGATCGGGTCGCCGACGAGGAACTGAGCCGCCCCCGTGTTGAGCACCACGACCGCGGGCCGGTGCGTGGCGAGGGCGGCCGCCACCTCGTCACACCAGATCGTGTCGCCGGCCACGTATAGCACCGGCTCCTCCGGCGCTCGCAGCACAAAGCCCGATACGGCGCCCATCCGCTCCCCGATCTCGCCCGTGCCGTGACGGCCGCCGGTGCGCTGGAGCGTCAGGCCATCCCAGACGAGCGTTGTCTCGACCGGGCGCACATCGCTGAAGCCGGCTCCGGCGATCGCCGCCGCGTCGGTCGGTTGGCAGAACACCGGCAGAGCGCGCGGCAGCAGTTCGGCCGCGCGGGCGTCCCAGTGATCGCGGTGGGTGTGGGTGACGAGGACGGCGTCGAGGGTGGCGAGCAGACCGGCGAGTTCCGCCTCTGTCAGAGGCAGGTCGACGAGGGGGATGCGGCGATCGTCGCCGGCGTTGGGCACTGGGTCCATCGCCCCGGCCGGGCTCAGCATCGGGTCGACAAGGAGTCGCCGCCCATCAATAGTGACGAGCAATGTGGCGTGGCGCAGGAGTTGGATCTCCATGAGATCTCCAGGTTAGACTGACTGCAGCACAATTGTAGCACCCGCTTGCGCCCGGCCGCCTGCCTGCATTTCATCGGGTGCAAGTGAAAGGCTACGGGCACATTCGGCTTCAGTCGCGGCCGCTCGAAGCCGGAGCTGAGCCCGCCAATCGCGTAGCCGCGCCCGGGCTAATGGCTTTGGCTGAGCACGTAGGCCACGGCATCCTCGAGCTGCAGAGCCCGCCCGGCCGCCCAGGCAGCTGAGAAGGCCGATGCGCCCGCTGCGGCGCGGGCGGCGCCCACCTCGGTCGCATGCGCCTCAGCGTGTTCCGGCGGACGCGCGGCCCCAAGGGCTTCCCGCTCGCGTTCCGCCGCCCCCCACAGCCGCGCCGCATGCTCGGGGACACCCTGCGATGCTGCCAGCGCAGCGAGTTTCTCGAGATACTCGGCGCAGGCCAGCCGGTTGTGCTGACTCAGCGCGATCGCCAGCCCCTCACACAGATACGCGCCGGCCCGATCGGGCTGACCCTCGCGGTGCGCCAGGTCGCCGAGGTTGTAGAGGGCCAGCGATACGCCATACAGATCGCCGCCCGCTCGGTAGAGCTCCAGGCTCTCCTCGTACAGCGCCCGGGCCCGCGGGTAGTTGCCCAAGTCGAATACCGCGTTCGCCAGATTGTTCAAGTCAGCGGCAATGCCGAGCTGGTCGCCCGCCTCCCTGCTGAAGGCCAGGCTCTCCTCGTACAGCTCAGCCGCGCGGGCGTGGTCGCCCTGCGCGTTCAGCACGCCCGCCAGGTTCGAGATGGCGTTGATCAGCGTGCGCCGGTCGCCGGCCTCGCGGCTCAGGGCGATGCTCTCCTCGTACAGACACGCCGCGCGGTGCGAATCGCCCTGGCGCCGGGCCACCAGGCCGAGCGCATTCAGCGCCACCGCGCTCCAGCGCTGCGCCTCGCTCGCTCTACTCAAGCTCAGACACTCCTCAAGGTGCTGCTGGGCGCGGGCGAGATCGCCCTGCAGCCGGGCGAGGGTGCCGGCGGCGTTCAGCGCGCGCAACCGTATCTCAGCTGGCGCCGCGTCCCGGTCGGGGTGCGCCAGGGCCTGCTCGAGCCAGTGGCGCCCCTCGTTGAAGAAGCCGCGCGTCGCCCAGTAGCGCGGCAGGGCGCCCCCGATCGCCAGTGCCTCCTCGATGCCCCCGCCGAGGGCCCAACGCAGGGCCGCGCGCAGATTGTCGTGCTCTTCATCGAGGCGCGCGAGCCAGCGCTGCTGCTCAGGCCCGAGGAGCTCGGGCTCGGCCCTCTCGGCCAGCGCGCGAAAGTAGACCGCGTGTTGTCGCCGGACCTGTCCATCCTCACCGGCCAGGGCGAGCTGCTGCGCCGCGTACTGACGGATCAGCTCGTGCAGCTCATAGCGCCCCTCCAGCGAGTGGCGCAGAAGCGACCGATCGACCAGCTCCTTGAGGATTTCCAGCGTAGCTCCGCAGATCTCACGGGCAGCATCCCGCCGGAAACCGCCGCTGAATACAGCGATCTGGCGTAGAGCCCGCTGCTCGTGTCCCGCCAGCCGCTGCCACGAGTGCTCGAACACCGTTGCGAGGCTGCGGTGCCGGTCTGGCCCGTCGCGTGCCGCCGCGCTCAGGAAGGCGGCGCTGTGCTCAAGCTCCTGCACAAGCTCGGCGCAGGAGAGTGCACGCAACCAGCTCGCCGCCAACTCAATCGCCAGCGGCATGCCCGCGGTCAACCGACAGATCTGCGCCACATCCTTAGCGTTCGACGCGGTGAGCGCGAAGTCGGCGCGAGCGCGGCGGGCGCTCTGCACGAAGAGCTGCACTGCGTCGTTGGCCGCAAGCTGGGCGAGCGGCGGGTCGCCTCCATCTGAATAGGCCGGCAGCGGCAGCCCTTCGATGCTATACACCCACTCGCCGTGCAGGTTCAGCCGCTCGCGTGATGTCACCAGCAGCGTCACGTCCGGCGCGCTGGCGGCGATCGCGGATAGCAGGCTTGCGCCGGCGAGCAAGTGCTCGAAGTTGTCGAGCACGAGAAGCAGCTCGCGCTTGCTGAGTTGCTCGATCAGGAGCGAGCGCGGATCGGTGCTTGCGCCGAGCTCTATCCCCAGCGCCGCGGCGAGCTCGCCCACCAGCAGGTCTGCCGAGGGGAGGTCGGCCAGAGCCACGAAGCAGACGCCG
Organism: Chloroflexaceae bacterium; assembly: GCA_034429295.1. Lineage (GTDB taxonomy): Bacteria > Chloroflexota > Chloroflexia > Chloroflexales > Chloroflexaceae > OHK40. Next base: position 3,522 of record DAOUGF010000061.1, on the reverse strand, counting down.
TCGGCGAAGGTGTCGAGCCGCTCGGCCGCAGCCTGGAGGGCCAGGCGGGTCTTGCCGATACCGCCGGGTCCAGTCAAAGTCAGCAGGCGGCAAGTCTCGTCATCGAGGAGGCGGCCGATCGCGGCGAGCTCCTCCTCGCGGCCGACGAAGGCCGTGGTCGGGGCGGGGAGGTTGTGGCGCCGCGCTGCCGGAAGCCTGAGGCGCTGCAGCGCAGGGGCCTCGTCTGCAGGAGCGCGCTGGATCTGGTGAAAGAGCGCAGTGGTCTCGGCGTCGGGCGCGACTCCGAAGGCCTCATTGAGGAGTTGGCGGCACTGCTCGTACTGGGCCAGGGCCGCGCCGCGATCGCCGCAGAGCATCTGCAGGCGCATGACATCGCGGTGGCACTCCTCGCTCCAGGGGTCGACGGCGAGCCGATGGTGTGCGTGCTCGAGCGCGGCGGCGTAAGCTCCGCGTCGCTCATGGTAGGTGATCAGCCAGGACAGGGCAGCAAGTAAACGCCGCTGAAGTTGCTCGCGCTTGACCACGGCCCAGGCCTCGAAGGCCTCGCTGTCGGGCAGAAAGAACTCGGCGAGGAATGGACCGCGGTAGAGTGCGACGGCCTGCTGAAGGCGGCGCGCGCAAGCGTTGCAGCTCGACGCGCTGGCATGCGGATGGCGCTCGCACTCGCCGATCAGGTTGAGGAAGGTCGCCACATCGAGGTAGTGGTCGCTCTGCAGGTTGAACTGGATCGTGGTCCTGCTAGCGAGCAGGAAGGGAGGGTCAGCAGAACGGTCGCCGATGGCATCGCGGAGAGTAAGCAAGGTCTGGCGCAGATTGTTGCGCGCGGCCTCCTCAGGGAGCTCGGGCCAGAGCAGGCCGAGCAGCGCCTGGCGCTCGTGGGGCCGGTCGGCCTCGACCATGAGGTAGGCCAGCAGCGCTCGCACCTTGTCATACTTGAACCCTGTGATCGGCTGGTCGTCGAGGGCAGCATACAGAGGCCCGAGCAGAGCAAGCGAGAGCCGCGCCATTGTGCCTCCCTTCAAGTGGTGTGTGGCGCCGGGGCGGGCCGACGGCAGCGGTCCGTCGCCGCACGAGCGAAACACACGATAAAGATGGGTAGCTGGTAGCGCAGACCTTAGCATAAAAGCTGGCGCAAGTCCACCGCTCGCTCACGCTTGTCTAACGCTCTACTAACGGACGCGCGCAATGATGGGCCGGCCAGCGCAGCCACACTGCATCTGGCCGCTGCCTAGTCTAAGGGAGACAACCAATGCGCAGACTGGCCTTGCCGCTTATGCTCGCCACACTGCTCGCGGGGACGCTCAACCTGCCAGCGACGGCGCCAGCAGCCGCTCAGGCTACGGGCACCATCGCCTACGTGCGCGCTGGCGGCACGCAGGGTGACCAGATCCGCCTGATCGAGCCGGACGGCAGCGGCGACCGCCCGCTCTGGACGGCGCCGGGGGCCGACCCGCTCGACGTGTACAGCATCAGCAGCCTGGCCTGGCGGCCCGGCGCGGACGAGCTCGCCTTCGCAAGCGACCACGAGGACGGGTGCTCGGTCTTCTCATCTGACATCTACGGCATCAGGGCGGACGGGAGCGGCTACAGGCGGCTGGTGAATAATCCGGCCTGTGCCGAGCTCGCGGCCCACCCGCAGGGCAGCGTCACCGTCAGCGTGCGCAACCTCACCTCGTCGCCCGACAGCAACTTCGCCGTCTACGTACAGGGGGCGCCGCACCCGCAGAACGTGCTGATCCTACCAGGCGACACCGTTACCGTAACCATCCCGTCGGTCGCCGACCTCGGCGACCTGGTGCAGCTCGTGGTTGTGATCCGTGGCGACCACCGCTGGATCGTCGGAGGCGTGGACGTCGTGCCGGATCAGGAGGCGTTCTCCACGCCGCAACCGGCGACCATGTTCGGCGAGGGCATCCCGCACTTCGGCGCCTGGGACCCGAGCTGGCGCGCGGATGGCTCGGCGCTCGCCTACGCTCAGTCCAGCATGGCATGCCTCGACGTGCAGCGCATCCCGACGGCTCCCGAGCCACCCGGACGTCTCGGACGCCCCGTGCTCGAGGCCGATCGCGAGCTGCCGTGTTCGCTCGCTTGGGCGCCATCGGCGGCACTGGCCGATCAGGTGTTGTATAGCGCGATCCCGGGCTTGGGAGCCGAGGGCATCAGCATCTACCGGGCAACCGAGGGCGGGCGAACCAGCGAGGGTCGTAAGCTCGTGACTGTCGAGCTTGGGGCGCTCTTGCTCTGGTACCACTGGCTGCCCGACGGCTCGGGGTTGCTCTACGCGCGGACGACCGAATTCAGCAACGGCGCGTACCGGGCATCGAACATCTTCCACTACGACTTCGCCTCCGGGGGAACGCGGCAGGTGACACAACTCACCGACAGCTTTGTGCGCAGCTTCAGTATCGCCCCCGATGGCCAGTCGATCGTCTTCGAGCGCGCGGCTACGCTTGCGAGCAGCGCATCGGATCTCTGGATTGTGCAGCGGGACGGCAGTGCGATGCGCATGCTGATCGCCAACGGCAGGCTGCCGGCCTGGAGCCAGGAGAGTTTAGGCGCGCCCGTGCTGCGTTTCCAAACCTACCTGCCACTGTTGGAAAGATAAGCCGGTTTTCACCGCAACTGCCCTTCGAGCAGGTGGGCGTAGCCCGGCAGCGCGGCGGTCTCGAGGCAGCCCACGGCGAAGCCGATAGTGTGGCGAGCAACTTCAGCCAGCACCTGCCGCTCTGCCTCGGCCGTCACCTCCGGTGCGAAGTCAGCGGGGCGCCAGCCCCGCTCCCCCAACTTGATGTCTGCGACAGGGTGCCTGCGAGGCGCTGCCCCTTTACCAGTACCACCTGCGCGGTGGGTGGTCTTGCGAGCGGGCGCCGCCCCTCGCGCTCTCCGCCAAGGGGGGCGGCTGCCCCCTTGGAACCCCCGAAGCCGACGGCTGCCTCAATCCGCTGCCATCGCTGCATGCCCCTCGGCGCCGAGAGCGGGTAATGCCCGTCGTGCTCTTGCCAGCTGCCGGGCAGCTTCGCCTGCACCACGATATCCTTGGGCGGCGAAGCTATCGAATGCCGCAGGCTCCTTGCAGAATGCGTACGCCCCTGATGGCGGGGGCGTCAGCCCCGCAGACGTTGCATCAGCCCGGTGGGTGCGAGACGAACTCGGTGACAACTCGGAGTCGCCGTGCTATACTCAATCTGCCCTACAAACCGCGTGACCGAGCGTGCTCACATGGCCGTCAACAACAGCTGGCGAATCCTGGCTTCGACATCGCGCCCGCCGCTCACTGTGGCCCCGCTGAGCGCCGGTCCACGCGCCGAGCCATAGCCTGTGTCGGCCCCACTGCAGGCGCTCCCTCCGCGAACAGATCTCGAGTCCAATCCTAGCCCCCCGGGTCGCGCGACGTCCGCCGCCCGGCGCCCACCTCTCGAGAGATATCTATGACACAGCGGAGCCTTTGGCTCGTCTGGCGCCCGCACCCATACAGTTGGGTGCGGGCTAGCTGTGCATGACGAGCCTTAAGCAGGAGGTAGC
>DAOUGF010000060.1:0-2943 GCA_034429295.1 Chloroflexaceae bacterium | reverse complement strand
CGGACGCGTGGATTGATCGTGGGTAGGCGGCTGGGGACAACGCGGAAGTTCGGCGGCAGGCCGAGAGCGGCCCCGTCGAGGCCGCGGGTGGTGTAGACGGTGTAGCGGTTGCGGCGGTCGATCTGGCCGAGTTGCTGCAGCGTCTGCTCGACATAGTGAGAGATTCCGGCCCGCCGGAATGAGCGGGTATGGGCGAGCAGGTGCGCGTTGATGGCGACGTGCATCGGTGCTCCGTGCTCGTGCTCCGCTCAGCGGCAGCCGCTCGGCGACGGAGCACGCGTGCTGTCTTCTCTTCCTGGCGCATCCTGGCGCCTGCTTCCGCGCTCGCCAGGCTCACGCCGGGAGCGGCTGAGCGGTATGGATGTGCCAGCCTCCTGAGGCAGCACACCTATGGACTTTGTGCTACGGTTGAGGGTGCGTCGTACTCGTAGTGCGGTACGAGGCCCCAATCACTAACGGGGTAGTAGATCACCCAGGCCTGGCCCACGATGCGGTCGAGGGGGAGGGCGTTCCACTCCCGCGAGTCGCTGGAGTTGGCGCGGTTATCACCCATCACGAACACCTGGCCCTCGGGCACCGTCACAGGCCCTGAGTGGCACGGGTAGCCGGCCACGCAGTAGGTGGCCGCGCCCTCGAGGTAGGGCTGTTCGAGCTCGACGCCGTTCACGAAGACCTTGCCGTCGCGGATCTCTATCGTCTCGCCCGGAAGGCCGATCACCCGCTTGATGTAATCCTTGCTCACGTCGCGGGGGTACTCAAAGACGACGATATCGCCCCGCCGCGGCTGGTGAAACGGGTAGATGATCCGCGGCGGCAGATCCTCCTGGCCGGGGAAGAGCCGCAACGGAGCGTTCAGATCAAAGTGGAAGTAGACGAGCTTGTTGACGAGGATATACTGGCCGGTGTGCAGCGTGGGCTCCATGCTGGAGCCCTCGATCTTAAAGTTCTGGACGATCCCGCGCACAATGAAGAAGACCAGCAGGATGAACAGCGCCGTCTCGAGGAGCTCGCGGACCACGCCCCGCACACGGATGGGTGGGTCGCTCACAGGGCTGACCTCTGGTATAGGTTGCCAGGTGCCATCGGGGGCGCCCGGGGATGTGCCGGGCGCGGTTGGGGAGTTGCTATACTCGCGCCGCAGCTGTGTCTCGTCCATAAGATCTCTGGAGCTACGCGGCTGTGTCGTGTTACACTGTGCGTAGTGGTAAGAAAGGGCGTTGGGGTGCGTCAGGATGCGATTTGCGCAGCCTCAAAACACCAGCGCATTATACTCTAACGGTGCCCAAAATGCCAGACATCGCCCCAAACCCGGAAGCCTCCGCGCCTCAGGAGTTGGCGGATCTTTGCGCCCCCGGCGCCGATGGCGCCACGATCTGCCTCGCATGCCAGTGGCGTTGCGCCCTCAGGCCGAACGAGCTCGGCCGCTGCCAAGTGCGGGCCGGCAGCGAGGAGGGCATCGTCCTGCTCAACCACGGCCTGATCAGTGGCGCGACGATCGGTCCGATCGAGGACCATCGCCTCTGGCACTTTCTGCCCGACTCGCTGGCCCTCGCCATCGGCGGCTGGGGCTACGCCACTGTGACCGACCAGGGTCGCGCCCCCTACGGGCTGATCCCCGCGGACCCCGCGAAGCGCCGCAAACTCCCTGCCGACCGGGCGGCCAACTTCGCCCTTGAGCGCCTCTGCCGGGGCGTGGTCTGGGCCTATGGCGAGCCGGCCGTGAACCACGAGTATGTGCGCGGCCTGCTGCAGCTCAGCCGCGCCGCCAGCCGCTACACTGCCCTGGTCACCACCGGCGCGATGACGGTCGAGGCTCTCGACCAGCTCGGCCCTTATCTCGACGCTATCAGCCTCGACCTGCGGGGCTTCGCCGACGCCAGCTATGCCCGCCTCGCCGGCGTGCCGGCTTGGCGCGAGATGCTTGCGATCGCCGAGCGGGCCCACACCCGCTGGCACTGCCACGTGGAAGTGGTTACCCGCATTCACCACGGCGTTAACGATGACCCTGACGAGCTGCGGGCCCTGGTGGGCTGGATCAAGGAGGCGCTCGGCGAGCAGACGCCATGGCACGTGCTTCCCGGCGACGCCGGCAGCGAGACGGCTGCCGCCACTACCCGCGCCCGGCGCCTCGGCCACGAGACTGGCTTGCAGTTCGTCTATGGCGCCGAGCCAAACCAGCAGACGCGCTGCCCAATCTGTCACCACACCCTCATCACGCGCAACAACGGCGTCACCAGGCTGGTGGGCCTCAACGGCTCGGCCTGCGCTAACTGCGGCCACGAGACGAAACTCCAACTCTCGATCTTTAAGCAGCGGTAGGGGTTTGGATCGCGAAATTCGCGAAGGGTGGCGAAAAACGCGAAACGAATCCGCGAAGCCGCGAAGGGGAAGACGCGAAAGAAAGCGCGAAAGGGTATATAGCCGGCGGCTGGCGCTTTCGCACTTTCCGTTCGCGTCCTCTCTTTCGTGTTATCACCGCTTCGTTTCGTGTTTTTCGCGGCGCCAGCTTCACGAATTTCGCGATCCAAAGCTCCCCTCACCGCCCCGCAATCGGCAGATACGTCCGGTGGATCACCATGGCCGGGTCCACGCGGAGGCTCAGAGTGTGCTCCTCCGACTGGTTGCCCGCCGCGTCCACGGCCGCGTAGCGCACCGTGTGCTGGCCCTCGGCGAGTGGCCCAACGGTGGCGATCGCGCCCGGCTGCTCCTGCCAGGCCCCGCCGTCCACTGAGACGCGCATATGGGCCACGCCGGCGCCGCCCATGTCGTCGGCGACGAGAGTTAGCCCGCCGAGTTGCTGGAAGGTGGCGCCGAGGCGTCCCTCGTTCGCCAGCCCTTCCTGCGGCGGCAGGAAGCCCGTCGCGCCTGGGGCCTGCACGGCGTAGCCCATCGTGGCGGGGCCGCTTCGCTCCAAGCCCTTGAAGCTGAGCACGTGCCGGCCGG
>DAOUGF010000059.1:0-9644 GCA_034429295.1 Chloroflexaceae bacterium | reverse complement strand
CAGATGATGGACGAGCAGGCGTTCGCCCGCTACATTATCGACACCTTCCCGGATGTCGAGACCACGGAGAATTTCGGCTACACCTTCTTTTTCTATCGCGACGATCATATGCTGCCGTTTGTCACGATCATCGGCGCGGATAATGAGTACGACCGCATCTCGAATCTCGACCGGCCGGGTGTGTTCCGAGTCAATATCGGCGTGAGCAAACAAACCTTTCAGCGCTTGTTTGGAGAAGGTACGCCCCGGCTCGAGGATTACGACTTCACCGCGCTCGACACGCTGATGCCGCACCCTGAGTACGCAGCCCAGTCATTCCTCTGTGTGCTCAGCCCAAGCGATGCAACCTTCGAGCAGCAGCTGCGCCCGCTCCTCGCGGAGGCGTACGAGCGCGCAGTGGCACGGTACAACCGCCGGCAGCCCAAGTCCGATCAGTCGGAGCCACAGAGCGTCGCCGAGTGAGATAGCAGGCACGCCGGGTTAGTGCCCGTACAGCGTAGTCCGTAGTCGGTAGTCCGTACGGCTAAATAGAGCCACATCTGTCGCTCGAAAAAGGCCGAAGCATTCGCCCCAAGTTGTGCGTGTGGTACGGGTGTTGTTCGGAGCCAATGCTTCGGCCCTACGGGTGTACTGAGGGATTTCTGTGGTTCCATAGAGCAATGGAGTCGGCCAGGAGCGCGCTGGCGGGCAGGCTGCGGGCGGTCGTCGGTCGTCTGTCGTCGGTCGTCCCTACTGCGAATGGCACGGGTGTTGTTCGGGCGAATGCTTCGGCCCTAAGGGTGTACCGAGGGATTTCTAAGGCATAGATCGCCAGCCGCCGGTAGGCAAAGGTGCCTCGCTCGAAGCGCAGGCCGGGCGGCAGCCCGCAGATCAGGGTTGCCGCCCGGTGCGCGGGCGATTCACAGGGCAGAGCTGTTACGGCGCTGTCGTCGCCTCGTGTTGGAGCACGATCTCGGCGCGCCGCTCGTCCATCTCGTGGAGCGAGTTGTTGAGCAGCATGCTGCCGGTGGTGAGCAGGTAGCAGATTCCGGTGAGCAGTAGCGCCGCCTGGAGCCCAGTCCACTCCAGCAGGAAGCCGGCGAGCAGCACCCCGAGCGGCATGGCCACAAAGGCGCCCGCGGTCGTCGCCCCGAAGACCCTGCCGCGCATATCGGCGGGCACGCGCTCGTACTGTAAGGTGCTGAGGATGGGGTTGATCGGGCCGGCGGCGAGGCCGGCCAGGGCCTGCAGGGCGAGCGCGACCGGCAGCGGCGGCAGCGTCGCGAGCGCCAGCATCGGCAGACTGACAGCCATAAAAGCGCAGATGAAGACGCGGCGCCGCGAGAGGCGCTGACCGACCATCCCATAGAGCAGCGCGCCCAGCACGGCGCCGCCGCCCGAGACACCGAAGATCAGGCCGAGGGCCAGGGCGCTGCCGTAGCGCTGCTGCGCGAAGACCGGCATGATCACCGAGGCGTGGGCCGCATCGAGGAAGTTGGTGACCAGCACGATCAGCACCAGCGTGCGCGTCAGCCGATCCCGCCTGATGAAGCGCAGCCCCTCCGCAAGCTGCGCCAGGTAGGGCTGTGCAGCCGCCGGAGGGGGCGCCGCCAGCCGGGGCACTGCGGCAGCCGTGAGCAGCGCCGAGATGGCAAAGGTCAGCGTGTTGAGCCAGAGCGCCTGCTGTGGGCCGAGCGCGGCGATCAGCAGGCCGGCCAGGGGTGCGCCGAGCAGCCGCGCGCCACGATCCACCACCTGCAGCAGCGAACTGGCCCGCTCGAGGCTCATCCCCGCCGCTGTGGCGAGCTCGGGCACCAGCGCCCGCCGCGCCGTGGCGCCAGGGGCGTCCAGCAGCGCCCCGCAGAAGACTAGCGCCAGCAGCAGCCAGAAGGGCAGCATCCCGAGCCCGTAGAGCAGCGGGATCAACGCCACCGTCAGGCCGCTCGCCAGGTCGGCGATGATGCTGGTGCGCCGGTAGCCCAGCCGGTCGACGATGGCGCCGCCGAAGAAGGCCGCCAACACCGTGGGCAGGATGGTGAAAAAGGCGCTGATGCCGGTCTGCGCGGCGCTGCCCGTGGTGCTGAGCACGAACCAGGGCACCGCCAGCGCCGCCAACTGGTTGCCGGTGAGCGAGATGGCGCCGGCGGCGAAGAGCCCGTAGAGTGCCCGCCGCGCCCTGCTTTTGCTATGCATGAGCGCCCTCGTGGATAGCGAGGACTCTGCAGGTGCCGCGCTCGATCAACGCCTCGATGCGCGCCGGGCCGCGCAGGCTCTCGAAAGCCACACCCCAAGCTGGCAGCCCATCGATCTCGAGCTCGCGCTGGCCGCACAGCCGGATGCGCTGCTCCCTGCGCCAGAAAGCCTGGGCCTGCGGCGCAGAGAGGGCGACCCCATCGAGCGAGGAGTAGGCGCCGGAGCCGCAGTGGGCACAGAGGACGTGGATCCCCGGCCTGCGGCGCACGGAGGGCGGGGCGTAGGCCGGCAGGCCCTCCCGCAGCGGCGCCAGCCGGCCGCAGCGCTGGCAGGGCGCGCTGCCCGCGGCGACGGCCCCCTGGAAGTAGTCGTGGCTCCACGCGGCGAAGCGGCTGAGGGCCGGACGGAAGCTGCTGAGCCGCGCCAGCTCGCCGGTGTAGCTGGACTGCGAGATCACGGCGTCGGGCTCCTCGCAGCAGTCGGGGCAGCGCAGCAGGAACTCCTCCTCGTCCAGGCGACCCTGCAGCCGCCGCCGGCCGCAGACGGGGCACCAGAGCCGCGTCTCCTGGTAGGCTGGGCCAGCCGGGAGCAGGCCCAGCTGCTCCGCCTCGGCCCGCAGCTCGCCGGTGAGCAGGGCCCGCATGGCCAGCTTGCCGCGATGCAGGCGCACCGCCACCGCACTCTCGCTCAGGCCGAGGGCGCTGGCTATGGCGGCGTGGGACGACTCGGCGATGTACTTCTGCACCAGCACGGCGCGGGTGGTGGCCGGCAATAGCGCCAGCGCCCGGTCGAGCAACAAGGCCAACTCGTCCCGCTCCAACTCAGCCTCGAAATCGCTCTCGATAGAGGTCTGCGGGTCGGCCCAGACGGCCTCGGCCGACAGGACAGCCAGGGGCGCCTCGCGGTCACGGGCCCGCAGCCGGCGGGCACTCACATTGCGGGCGATCCCCGAGAGCCAGGCCGGCAGGGCCTGCGGGTCCCGCAGCTGGTCGAGGTGGCGCCAGGCCTCGATCAGGGTCTCTTGGGCCAAGTCCTCGGCGGCATCCGGCTCGCCGGTGAGATGGGCGCAGAGCCGCAGCAGCCGCGGCCGCTCGGCGGCCAGGAACTGCTGGAAGGCACCCTCATCGTTCACGGTGTGGATAGACATGGAACCTCGCGTTCTGCCAGGATCGTCGGTATGACGCCTGCATGTCGCGCGCGGGGCCGGGAATATTGCACACTTTTTCGGCGAATCTGCGGGCTTCGCCCGGCTCACGCCCGCAGGCGCAGCGCGAGCAGCAGGATCGCGGTCTCGACGGCGGAGCTGAGCGCGAAGGCGGCCGGGATGGCGGCGGGGCCGAGGGGGCCAAGCAGAGTGGCGCAGAGCGCGGCCCTACAGGCGAGCTGGACGAGATTGGCGAGCAGCGGCGTGCGGGCGTCGTGACGGGCCAACAGCGCGCGGGTGGCGATCTCCGTGGCGACGTAGGCGGGCAGGCCGAGGGCGTAGATCGCCAGCAGCTGGTAGGTGAGATCGCCAGCGGCCTGGTCGAAGGCGCCTCGTTCGAAGAGCAGGCCGATCACAGGGCGGCCGAGCAGCAGCAGAGCGACGGCGGCGCAGACCGCCAGCCCGCAGGCCACGAGGAGCGTGCCGCGCAGGAGCCGGCCCAGGGCCTGCCGCTCGCCTTGGATGCCGAGGGCTGCGGCGGCTGGCAGCGTCGCCTGGCCGATCGCCATGCCGAGCAGGCGGATCGGCAGGCCGATCAGCAGCAGCGCGTTGAAGAGGGCGCCTACGGCGGCAGTGACGCCGCTGAGCGAGGCGAAGGCGGTGTCAAGGATCGAGCCGCCGTAGTTGACGCCTGCCGAGAGAGCGTTCGGGGCGAGCAGACGGGCAGCGGCCCGCAGGTCCGGGTCGCGGGGCGCGAAGTCGAGCCGCGGGACGTAGCCGCGGCGCCGCAGCCCCGGCACGAGGATCACCAGCTGGATGAGGGCATCGAGGATCGAGCCGACGGTCGGACCGTAGATGCCGACCGCGGGCACGGCGTAGGCGAGCAGCACGCCGCCGATCAGCGTCAGGTTGCGCAGCATGATGGCGAGCGCCGGCAGCAGCACCTGGTTGCGACTCACCAGCAGCGAGACCAGGGCCGCCTCGCTGATCACCAGCAGCACCTCAAGCAGCATGATCCGCGTGAGCGTCGCCGTGAGCTCCTGCGTCGCCGGGTCGAAGCCGGGCGCCAGGATATAGCGCACAAAGGCTGGCGCCCCGAGCGCCGCGACCACGCAGAGCGGCGCGAAGCCGGCGAGCAGCGCCGTGAGCGCCCGGTTGACGAGCCGCACAGCGCCGTCCGAGTCGCTCTCGCCCTTTTCGCGCTGTGTTGCCTCCGCCCGCAGCAGCACGGGCACGAGGGCATTGGTGAGGGCGCCCCCGGCGATCAGCACTGTGACCGTCTCCGGCAGCCGGAAGGCGGCGTAGTAGGCAGCCGCCTCGGGACCAAGGCCGAAGCGGGCGTTGAGCAGCACCTGCCGCAGGATGCCCAAGGCCGCCGAGGCCAGGAAGGCGATCATGTAGACCGCGGAGGCCTCGGCCACGCCGAGCTCCAGCAGCGGCCAATCCCGCAGGGGCGTGCGGCGCAGGCGCAGGAGGAAGAGCATCGGGACGCGGGAAGGGCGCATGCAGAAAGCTCAGCTGAACTCGCTGCCCGCTGTGATCAATCAAAGGTGAAGGCCAGGGGCCAGACTCACGGCGCTTGGTCCCTGGCCCTCCATCATTGGTCAGAGGCAAGCAGCGGCTCCCGCCGCCTTACCCTAGAGGATCAGGCCCCCGTCCACCGAGAGCACATGCCCCGTGATGAAGCTGGACTCGTCGGAGGCGAGGAAGAGGTAGGCGTTGGCGATATCCTCCGGGCGCCCGAGGCGACGCAGCGGCGTTCGCGCCTCCACTGAGTCGATCACCTTCTCCGGCACCGACGCGATCATCTCGGTGGCGACGAAGCCGGGAGCGATCGCGTTGACCCGCACACCGCTCGGCCCGAGCTCGCGAGCCCAGGTCTTCGTCATCCCGATCACGCCCGACTTGGCGGCCACATAGTTGGTCTGGCCGAAGTTGCCGTAGAGCCCCACCACCGAGGCCGCGTTGATGATCGAGCCACTGCCTTGGGCGATCATCAGCGGAGCCACGGCCTTGGCGCAGAGCCAGACGCCCTTGAGGTTCACCGCGATTACCGCATCGAACTGCTCCTCCGTCATCTTCTGCATGCGGGCGTCGCGGACGATTCCGGCGTTGTTTACCAGCACATCAATGCGGCCGAAGCTCTCCTGGACCGTGCGCACGGCCGCTTCGACCGACTCGGCCCGGGCGACATCGAGGAAGATCGCCTTGGCCCGGCCATCGGCGCGCGTGATCTCATCGGCCACGGCGGTGGCCGCGGTCATATTGATGTCGGCGACGGCAACGACGGCGCCCTCGCGGGCGAAGGCGAGAGCGGTGGCCCGGCCGATACCCTGGCCGCCGCCGGTGATCAGAGCGACTTTGTCTTTGAGACGCATGGTGTGAAGGCTCTTTCCAGTTGCTAGTTGCTACGCTTCGCCAGCCAGCCGTCGATCTGCGGCCAGGTGCGCTTGCTGGCCCCACTGCCGACCATCAGGCCGATGTGCCCGCCCTTCATCTCCAGCAGCAGCTTATCGCGGGAGCCAAGCTTATCCATTACCGTGGTGGACTGGCATGTGGGCACGATGTGGTCGCGGTCGGCGATCACGTTGAGCACGCTCGCTTTGATATTGCCCAGATCCACCGGGCGGCCCTCCATCATCAGGCGGCCCTCCACCAGCCGGTTCTCGCGGAAGAACTCCACCACCCATTGGCGGAAGGCCGCGCCGGGGAAGTCGATCAGGTCGGTGACCCACTTGTTCATCGCGAGCCAGGACTCGACGACGGCCGGGTTGTCGAGGTTATCCCAGAGCTTGAGGTAGTTCAGGACATAGTTCTCGACCGGCTTGAGGATCTTGCTGCCGTAGTCGATCAGCGCGCCTGGCACATTGCCCGTCTGCCGCACCAGCTCGTCCACATTGTAATGCTCAGTGGTGAGCCAGCGGCTGAAGGGGCCGGCCTCTCTGTTGGAGAAGTCGAGGGGCGCGGTGAGCAGCACCAGGTTCTTCAGGCCGTCGTCGGGGCGCATGGCGGCGTAGATCGTGGAGAGGGTAGCGCCGATGCACCAGCCGAGCATGCTGAACTCGCGCTTGCCGGTGTGGCGCTGCATGGCGCGCACGGCCCGCGGCAGGAAGTTGAGCGCGTAATCCTCGAAGGTGAAGCCGGCATCCTCTAAGCCGGGGCGGCCCCAGTCGAGCAGGTAGACATCGTAACCCTGGCGAAGCATATACTCGACGAAGCTGTTGCCGGGCCGCAGGTCGAAGATCTCGGGGCGATTGATCAGCGCGAAGACGAGCAGCAGCGGGACGGCCTTCCGCTGCTCGGGGGGCGACTGCGGGTAGTAGTGGTACAGCCGCATCTTGTTGAGCGACCAGATCACCTGGCGGGGCGTCTGCCCGATCTGCACATTCAGGCGGCTGGTGGCGAGGCGGGCGAAGGTCTCGCTGCTCTTACCAAGGCGCTCCAGCTCCTCGAAGAGCTTGCGCGCCGCCGCCTCCATATCCACACTCGGGGCGCTCGTAGTTGTCATGGGCAGCTCCATGTCTAGGCGTCGGCGGCCTTGCGCGAGCGGCGGGCGCGGGAGGGCCGGGCGGGCTCAGGGGCGGACTGAGGCTGCGCCTCGTCTTGCGAGGCAGGAGGAGGCTCGGCCGAGGCTGGCCCCGGCGTAGGGGAGGCGCTCAGGGCGCGCACGGCGGCGAGCAGCTCGTCGAGCTGGGCCTGCATATCGTCGAGGCGCAGCTCGATATTGGTCAGGCGGCTCGCGAGGCTCACCACCTCGCCTCGCGAAGGCATGTTCATCTGGGCGAGGTAGCGCTCCATATACTCCTGCACCGCCTGCTGCACCGGCGCCGAGGCGGCGAGCATGCTGTCGAGCTGCATGCCAAGCGCCTTGGCAAAGCTCTCGGTGTTGACGAGCGAGGCCATCCCCTTGGCCCAGGCATCGAGGTTGGCGTCGCGGATAGAGCGCCAGGCGCCGAGCGGGTCGCTTGGGTCGAACCCATCGGGCGGTTTCTGGCTCATAGCGGAGTCTCCTTTGACAGTGCGCGCGGGGTATTGCTCCCGGCGAGGTGCCCCCAGCATAGGCGCGGCGGTTACGCCCCGGTTACATCGCCGCCGCTCCGCCCAGGGGCGGATGGACAGCGGCGCAGGCCTGTAGTATGCTGTAGACAAGCGTATTTAGACGATTGGCTAAATATCTATGGACAACCAGCTCACACGCAGCATCCAGGCCCTGGCCGACCCGACCCGGCGCGCCATCCTGCAGATGTTGCAGGCAGGTGATCTGACTGCGGGCGAGATCGCGGCCCACTTCCAGATCTCGGGGCCGAGCGTCTCGCACCACCTGAGCGTGCTGAAAAACGCCGAGCTGGTGTTGGCGCAGCGCAGCGGCCAGAATATCATCTACCGTCTCAACGCAACAGTGATGCAAGAGCTGCTCCAACAGCTCATGAGCCTCTTTCGCGTAGGCGAGCAAGCGGGCGTCGAGGCGCACCAGGAGGAGAGTGATGCGTAATCCACGACTGCGGCTATTCTGTCTCGCCGTGATCTGGGTCGTTGGCTTGGGCGCCCTGCCCTTTCTGCCCAATCCCAGCCCGATCCACTGGAACGCCGCCGGCGAAGTTGACGGCTACGGCAGCCCGCTGCTAGCGGCGCTGCTCACCCCAGCCATCGCCACGCTGCTGGTCGTACTGGCGCCGCTGCTGCCGCGGCTCGACCCGCGGGGCAGAAACTACGAGGCCTTCCGCCCCACCTTCGAGCTGTTCATGAACGGGCTGCTGCTCTTCTTCACGGCGCTGCAGCTTGTTACGCTCGGCTACGCTCTGGGCTGGCCGGTGAGCGTGCCGCGGGTGATCGGGGCCGGCGTTGGGCTGCTCTTGGCCCTGATCGGCAACGAGTTGGGGCGCGTGCAGCCGAACTACTTCGTGGGCGTCCGCACCCCGTGGACCTTGGCTGACCCCGAGGTCTGGCGGCGCACCCACCGGGTGGGCGGGCGCGTCTTCGCCGCCGTGGGCGTGCTGATCGCCCTCACAAGCCTGCTGCTGCCGCTGCCCTCCCTGGCCGTGCTAGTGGTCGCGGGGGCCCTCGGCACCAGCATCTTTCTCGTCGGCTACTCCTACTGGGTCTGGCGCCGCCTCACTCAGGATGTGCGGGCGCCGTAGGCTCCGGGCACACTCACGCAGCGGCTGGCAGATGGCATCCCTTTAGCTCCGCAGCGAGAGACTTTTGTGATTGTGATTCTATCGAGAGGTTTTCCATGCAGACACAAGACGGTCGCCTCGACCTGCGGGGCGTTCTCAGCTTCACCTTGATCGCCGGCGCGCTCGCCTGGTTGGTGGCCAGCCCGCTCTGGCTGAGCGGCGAGGGCCTGCGCCACCCGCTCACCGGGCTGCTGCTCCCGCTGATGATGTTCACGCCCACTGTGGCGACGCTGATCGTCACCCGCTTCATCAGCCCGCCGCCCGAGGGCCTGCGGGCGGCCACAGGTCTGCGCCTCGGCAAGGGGCGGGGTTGGGGATGGTACTGGCTCTTCGCCTGGGTCGGCGTGGCGCTGCTCGTCCTGGCCGCGCCATTCGTCGGCGCGCTCTTCGGCCTCTATCAGCTCGACCTGGCCGAGTTCTCGGGCTTCCGCAGCCTTCTGGAGAGCGCGGGCGCCGGGGCGGCCCTCGAGCAGATGCCAATCCAGACGCTCGTCGCGCTGCAGCTCGTCTCGGTGCTGATAGCGCCACTGATCAACTCACTCTTCGCCTTCGGCGAGGAGTGGGGCTGGCGGGGCTACCTGCTGCCGCGGCTACTGCCCCTCGGCCAGTGGCCGGCGCTGCTGCTCAGCGGCGCGATCTGGGGCCTCTGGCACGCCCCGGTCATCCTGCTCGGCTACAACTACCCCAAACACCTCGCCACGGGCTGGTTGTTGATGGTGGGCATGTGCGTGGTTTGGGGCGTGATCTTCGGCTGGACGCGCCTGGCCACCGGGAGCGTCTGGCCCGCCGTGATCGGCCACGCCGCGCTCAACGGCGCGGGCGGCGCTGTGAATCTCTTCTTCCGCGAGGGCAGCAGCTTCGACACGGCGTTGGTGGGCGTCACCGGGGTCACCGGCTGGATCCTCCCCCTGCTGCTGATCCTGCTACTGGTAGCCACGAAGCAGCTGCCCGTGCGCGACGCGCCCGACGCCGCCCCGGCCACGCCGCGGCAGCTCGATCCCGGCCCGCAGAGCGTAGAGGTGGTGTAATATCGCCGCCCCCGGCCCCTCTCGCTTGCAAGGTCGACAGCTTCGCTGATGAAGTAGATGCCCGGCGCTGGCGTGGGGCGGGTATTGCCACACCCGCTCTCGGCGCAGAGGAGCATGCAGCGA
>DAOUGF010000058.1:0-4620 GCA_034429295.1 Chloroflexaceae bacterium | reverse complement strand
CGAGGCCCTCGAGCCTGGCCAACTCTTCGCCGGCCCGATCGAGGGCCCGCCGGCCGTGATCGCGGAGCTCAAGCGCTTGCTGGCGCCGGGGGCGGGCACGCTGACCCTAAGCGTCGGTCAGGGGCGCAGCCGCGGCCTTGGCCTGGTGCAGGTCATCGCGGCCCTGCCCCAGCCCGCCGAGGAGCGCGATCCGGCGCGCTGCCTGGCCCAAGCCGAGGAGCTAAGCGCGGCCGCCGGAGAGACGGACCACATCCTATTACCGGTGACCCTTACCTCGGATGTGCTGCTGCGCGACGAGTACCTGCTGCCGTGCGCCAGCGGCGACCCCAACGAGACGCTGCGGCGCTACCGCGCCGGCGTGCCCCCGACCATGACCCTCGCGGCGGCCTTCCAGACCACGCGCTGGATCGGAGGCTGGGACGTGCTGCGCCAGTTGCCGCGCCGGCCACAGCTTGCCGTCACCCAGGGCTCGGTCTGGGTTTATCGCGTGCCTAAGGCCGATGCCGGCCGGGCGATCGCCTGGTGGCTCGACGTCGAGCGTGAGGGGATCGGCGAGCGGCGTGGCGATGGCTACGGCCAGGTGTCTCTGCTGCACCCGCTGACGATCGCGGAGGGATTGCTATGAGCCGGACCAGCGAGGAACTCCTGCTTGAGGGCGGGCTGGCCGCGAACCTGGAGGCCGAATTGCCGGCCCTGGCAAGCACGATCGCCCGCGAGCTGGGCGATCTGGAGATCCCTAACCACCGGCTGAGCGGCCTGGTCAACAGCCTGGCCTGGCACCAACGCCGGGCGACGCCCGAGCTGCGCACGCAGGCCCTTGCCGAAGAGCTGCGCCGCCTTGAGGCTCGGGCGACTTCCGAGCCCGAGGCGGCCTTCTACCGCTTTCTAAGCGCGCAGCTCGGATTGGGCCGGGCCGGCGCGGGTCAGGGCCGCGACCCGTTGCTGCGTGGGCTGCGCATCCCGGTTGAACAGGAGGCGCGCTTTGCCGCCCTCGCTCGTTTCAGCCGCGCCCGCGCGGCCCTCCACATCGTCGAGACGCTGCTCCGCAGCAACACTCTACGCCGGGAGATCGCACAAAACGGAGGGGCCATCCTATGGCAGTAACCCGCTACACCTTTACCGGCCGCCTGGAACTGGTTGGAGCGCTACACATCGGCAGCGGCGGTGGAGGCCAGGTCGGGCGCGGCGACGCTATCACCGACGCGACCGTGATCCGCGACAGTACCGGCGAGCCTTACATCCCCGGCTCGTCGCTGCGCGGCGTGTTGCGCAGCGCCGTCTCTCAGCTCGCCCCCGCCCTCAACCTGGGCGAGATCCGCCCTGACGATGAGATCGAGAAGTTGCGGTCGCGGATCGAGCCGGAGGGAGCGCCGCTGAGCGAGGCCGAGATCCAGAAGCGGCTCACCGACCCGGAGGGGCTGACGCCGGCCGAGCGGCTGTTCGGTACTGTCTTCTGGGCCTCGCCACTGACCATCCCGGACCTGCGGCTGAGCCGGCCCGGCGACCTGGCCGGCGAGGTGCGCCACGGCGTCGGGATCAATCGCGACACTGGCGCGGCCCAGGAGGCGATCAAGTATGACTTCGAGGTGTTGCCGCGCGGCCACAGCTTCAAGCTGCTGATGCGCTGCGATGTGCCCGAGGAGTACAGCGAGGCCTGGCTGCCCTTGCTGGCTCTCGGCCTGCGCCTGCTTGAGCAGGGCGAGCTGACGTTGGGCGGCCGGGCCGCCCGCGGCGTCGGACAGGTTCGCCTGCACGATCTGCAAGTCTACACCCTGAACACGGGCGACCGGGCGGCGCTGCTACGGGCGCTAGTCGCCGATCCGCCGCAGAGCTACGGTTCGGCCGAGCCCGAGGGCTGGGCCAGACGCATCCTCGCGGAGGTGGGCTGATGTTCCAACGCCGCTTGAACGAGCTGCGAGTCCGGCTGCTACTGGTGCCCCAGGGGCCGCTGCTGATCAAGGAGGGCCGCCACCTGGCTGATCCCCAGGCCGGGCGGGCACTGGTGCGCGAGTTCGGCGACTACGAGAAGGAACAGTTGCCGCGAGTGTTCAACCCGGCGGCGACGCGCTACCCGGCCCAACCGCGCCGTCGAGATGGCCGCGGCCTCGGCACCTACGATAGCCCGGACAGCTGCTTCGACATGGCTTTCGTCTGGAGCCAGACTGCCAAGGGCCCAGCCTTCTACCTGCCGGGCAGCAGTCTGCGCGGGGTGCTCCGCAGCGCCGCCGAGCGAACGGTGGCCCGCTGGAGCCCGGAGTGGGCTATGGCCGGCGACCCGTTTCACTCTGCAACGCAGCACTGGGTTGAGCGCCAACGGAAGAATGAGACCAAGGTGTCAAACGCTGATATCTACCGCATGGCCGGGCCGATCGAGCGCTGCTTCGGCTACACCTCGCTGCGTGGGCGCTGGACGCTGGGCGACGCTTGGATGCGCTCGGGCGTCGAGGCCGAGGTGGTGGTGCGCGATGGCGTTGGGATCGACCGGCACAGCGGCGCGGCGATGAGCGGGATCAAGTTTCAGTTCGAGGCGATCGTCGGCGGAATCTTCGAGACGACGCTGACTATGGTCAACGTCGAGCTGTGGCAGTTGGGCCTGCTGGCCTATAGCCTCGCCGCCCTCGACGACGGTGCCGTGCGCCTGGGCTATGGCACCCGGCGCGGCTTGGGCCGGGTGCGCGTCGGCGTCGAGTCGCTCGAACTGCGCTGGTACGGCGTGGCACCGGATAGTGAGGGCGGCCTGGTGCGCGTGCCGACCTTGCATGAACTGTCCGAGCGGGCCGGCCTCGGCCCGACAAGCTATGGGCTGCGCGACGGCGGAATGGAGCTACGCCTGCCCCTGCAGCCAGCCGAAGGGACCCTCGTCCGGAGTTGGCGTATAGAGCCAGCCCGCAAGGCCGAGGGGACCGATTGGGCTGCGTCGCCCTGGCCCGAGCTTGCAAAGCTGCTGCCCGCCGCTCTCAGCGGCTGGGAGATCCCGGCCGAGCTGCGCGATCTGATCGGAACGACGGAGGATCGCCCGTGAGCGAAAAAGCCACACAGATCGTCGCCCATACCCTCGCCGCGGCGACGAGCGACAACTTGGCTCCGTTCATCTCAGCCCTGGGCGCAGGCCCGCTCAACGCCTGGCTGGAGGATGAGCGCCGGGCAGACGGTTTCAAGCTGCGCGACGACGTGGCTGCCACGGAGGCGGCCGGGCTGGTACTGCACTGGCCCCAAGGCCATCTGTTCGGCGCCGACGGCCACCTGCAGTGGGAGCGGCAACTCGACGGCGATACCCATCTGGTGCTGATCAGCGAGGCGCCGCCGCCGGGGCTCGCAGCGCGCCCGCTCGTCCCCCTCGACGACGAGACGTTGCTGCTCTGGGGCGAGCGGCGGGACGAGTGGGTCGAGGGGCGCATCCCCGACGTCGGGTGTCTCTATCCAAAGAGTTGGGCCGGGCCATTCGCTGTCCTGAAAGTGCAGCATTACAGCCTGGATTGGCCCGAGGCCCAAAGCGAGCGCCTGGTGACGCGCTACCTCAGCTTTGATGGGGCCTACAACCCGCCCGCGCCAGAGCCGGCCCACAGCACTGATGAAGCAAATCCAGAGGGCTGACGATGGAGACCAAACGCACGATCATCACCCACGTCGGGACGAGCGCCCTACGCTGTGAAGCGCTCACCGAGCGGCCCTCGTTCGAGCCACGCGATCTCGACCGGGCGCTGCAGCGCGAGCTCGAGCCCGAGGACTACGACGATCTGCGGCAGGCCTGCAGGGAAGATTTGCAGGAGGGCTTGCGCGAGACGTGGGGACCCCACTTCAAGGAGGCAGATCGGCGGGCGCGCTCGCCGGCCGAGATCGCCTCGCTCAGCCTGCTCAACCTGACAGCGGAAGATCAGGTCGTGCTGCTCCACCCGCAGAGCGCCGGCGGCGCCTTCTGCGCCGAACTGATCGCCCTGGCGTTGCAAGACAGCGAGATCCCAAGCGGGCTGGGCTACCCAAAAGCGAGCAAGGTCACCATCGCGCCCGTGGCCGGCCTGCGCGTGACCGGCGACCCGCGGGTGGACGCGACGGCGGCAAACCTGGCGGCGGAGTTCCTGGCGCGCGGCGTCGCCTCCTATGTCGCCCATGTTTGGGAGGCGTACCAGGGCATACTGCCGGGCGGCTCCCTCATCTTCAATATCACCGGCAGCTACAAGGGCCTGGTGCCGATCGCAAGGGATGTGAGCCTGCTGCTGCACGGGGCCGGGGGCAGGCCGGTGAGCTGCGAAGTCTGCTACCTCTTCGAGAGCGGGAGCGAGCTGATCCGCTACCCGGCCTTCCCTATCGCGGCGCGGGTCAGCCAGGATCTGCTGGACGACTTGGAGCGAGTATCCGCGGAGGGCGGGGCAGGGCCGGAGTTGCTAAAAACTCGCGGCGAGGGCGAGTGGGCCGGCCTGTTCGAACGCGCATCAGAAACGCGCCTGCGGCTCTCGGCCGCGGGAACGGTGATGCGGTCGCTGCTACCGCTGCTTAATCAGAGCCTATAGGGGAAGCGGGCATCGAAGCATTGCGGGGCGGCTACGGCCGCCCCGTCTGTGTGTCAGGCTGCTGTATCGGCAGACGGTTCAGGGGGCAGACGATGAGGTGAGATCGAACTGG
>DAOUGF010000057.1:0-6472 GCA_034429295.1 Chloroflexaceae bacterium | reverse complement strand
CGCGCCAGGGGCCTCGCCCCTGGCCCCCAAGTCGGAGGCCAGTGCCGTGCCGACGCTGATCTGCTACCTCGTCTCAGGCACGGGCTTGAGCCTTGGCCAAGCGCGGTAGCTCTCGCTCGCTGGTTGCGCCCTCAACGATCCGGCGTGCGGCCGCCAAACTTTCCAGAACCCGGTGTGCGGAGGCAGGTGGCACAACCGATGCGCGCACACCACCCCGAGCGCTGATCTGACACCGGCCGAGGCGAATAGCTCAGCCCGTCGATGAGACGGGCACGCCGTCGGGCGATGGCACGGTACGGCCCTCCTGCTTGGGGGTGTGCAGAGGGGCGCTGAACGAAGGGGCAGCGCCCGCCGCGCAGGCGCCCGCCTACATCCGGCCAGACGCTGTCTCCTCCCGCGCCGCGGCCAAGGCAAGCAGCGGGCCGATGTCGATCTGGCCGTCGGCGCGACGGCCCACCTGCGCGGCGCCCTCGGCGATGGCCGCGGCGAAGGCGGCCTCTTCAAGCGGGCCGCGGGCGTCGGCGACGCAGCGGGCGTACAGCTCCAGGTTGGCGGGGCTCACCATCGCGACGGTGAGCCGGCGCAACTCCTCGGCGGCGCCGATCAGGCGGGAGCCGTGGCGATGGTCGCCCCGCAGCCCGGCCTGCGCGCCCAGCGCCTCGAGGCAGTGGGCAGCCACATCAAAATTCCCCCGCCGCAGAAACTCCGGCAGTACCTCGCGGCAGGCGCTGATCCCCTCGGCGTCGCCGGTCATCACGGCGATCAGGCCGAGGCTGCCGAGCGCCTCCAGCCGCTCCTGCGTCAGGCCGAGGTCCGCGGCGCGCTCGGCCACCTCGCGGAAGCGCACGACGGCCGAGGCGACCCGCCCCAAGTCGAAGTCGGTGTTCGCCAGGTTGTACTGCGCCCGCAGCACGCCGTCCTGCACGTCGAGCGCCTTGTAGATGGCGAGGCACTCCTCCAGCAGCGGCGTGGCCTTCCGGGCCTCGCTGAGCACGTTGTGCAGCACAGCCCGCGCATAGAGCGCGTCGGCGAGCAAGGCCCGGTCGTCGCCTTGGCGGGCGGCGGCGAGAGCGGCGTCGGCGGCCTCGACGGCCGGCGCCCACTGGCCCACGAGCCGCCGCAGGTGGCTGATGGATACCAGTAGCGCGGGGCGGACGCCGGCAGGCAGAGCGGGGTGGGCCAGGGCTCGCTCGGCGAGCGCCAGCATCTCGCGCCCCTGCCCGCGCATCTGCCAGTAGCGGCGCAGGGCGATGCAGAGTTGGGCCACAGCCAGCAGGTTCTCCTGCTCGAAGGCCAGGGCGAAGGCCCACCGCAGATTGTCGGCCTCTCCGGCCAGCGCGGCGAGCCGGCGCGACTGCTCGGGACCGCTGTAGGCCACGCCCGCCTCGGCGGCGAGCGCGAGATAGTAGCTCACAAAGCGCTCGGCCACCCGCTGGCGCTCGCCGAGCTCCCGCAGGCACGCGGCGGCGTACTGGCGCACGAGTGGATGCAGGGTATAGGCGTTGTCGCTGCGGCGGAGCACGGCGTGGCGCACGAGCAGGGCCAGTTGGGGCGCCGTGGCGCGGGCGACGTAGGCGGCAGCCTCCCGCTCGAAGCCGCCGGGGAAGATCGAGAGCCGGGCGAGGGAGTGGCGCGCCGCCGGCTGGAGCCGCTCCCAAGTCTGATCGAGCACAGCCACGAGACTGCGGTGGCGCTGTGGCCGCTCCGGCGAGTCGCTGGCGAGCAACTCCAACGAGCGCCGCAGCTCACGGGCGATCTCGGCGCAGGAGAGGGTATCGACCCAGGCCGCCGCCAGCTCGATCGCGAGCGGCATGCCGCCGACCAGCCGGCAGATCGTGGCGGCCGCCTGGAGGTTCTCCGGCGTGAGCTGGAAGTGGTGCTGCGCCCGTTGGGCGTGCTCGAGGAAGAGCGCCAGGGCCGGGTAGTCGGCCGGTAGGGGCACAGCGTCGGCGGGCGGCACCG
Organism: Chloroflexaceae bacterium; assembly: GCA_034429295.1. Classification (GTDB taxonomy): domain Bacteria; phylum Chloroflexota; class Chloroflexia; order Chloroflexales; family Chloroflexaceae; genus OHK40. Next base: position 4,510 of record DAOUGF010000057.1, on the reverse strand, counting down.
CCAGGCCGGCGATCTCGAGCACCCACTCGGCCTGGAGTTGCAGCCGCTCCCGCGAAGTGACGAGCAAGGTCGTCCCTGGGGCCCTGGCGAGCAGCTCGCTGATCAGGCCCACCGTAGCGCCGTCGGGGTCGAGCAGGTGCTCCATATTGTCGAGGACGAGCAGCACGCGCCGCTCGCCGAGGTGGCCCACGATCGGCTCCAGAGGGTCGCCGACCGAGGATGGGCCGCCGAGGGCGGCGGCGATCGCCGGGGCGATGGCGGCCGGACCGCCTAGCGGCGCGAGGGGGACGAAGGCGACGCCGTCGAAGCCGGCTGCGGCGCGGGCCACCTCGACGGCCAGGCGCGTCTTGCCGATCCCGCCAGGGCCGAAGACCGTCACCAGACGGCGGTCGGGGGCTTGGAGCAGCGCCAGGAGCTCGGCCCGCTCCTGCTCGCGGCCGAGGAAGGGCGTGAGGTAGGCGGGCAGAGGCGGGGCTCCGCGGGCGGCCGGCCCTTGGGCCGCGGGTGGGGCGGGCTCCGCGTGGGCGCGGGCCGCGCTCATCCAGGCGGCGCGCTCTTCGGGCGACAGCCGCAGCACCTGCGCCATCCGGTCGGCCATATGGTAGGAGGGCCGGCGCTGGCCATTCTCGATCTTACGGATCGTCTGAGTGGCGCAGCCGACGCGCTCGGCCAGCTCGTCCTGCGTGAGCCCGAGCTCCTGACGACGCCGCTTGAGCATGCCGCCGAATGTGGATGTGCCGCCCATGCTTCCCTCAACGTCTTACCGGCTGAGCTTCATCACATGGCCGCCCAGCCGGTCGATCCATGCGATATGGACAGCCCCTTCGGCGTCGATCGCCAGGGCGGCTCCGCGGGGCCGCCCCCGCTCGTCGTCCTGGGTTGCCAGGGCCCGCGGCGCCGTGAAGCTGGCCCCGCCGTCGGCCGAGCTGCTGTAGAAGATGCTGGTGGGCCCGCCTTCGTCGCCCTCCCAGGCGATATGCAGCCGCCCATCGGGGCCGGCGCCGAGGGCCGGCAGGTTGTGGTAGCCCACTTCCGCCGGGTTGACGCGCACATTCGGGCCGAAGCTGGCCCCGCCGTCGTCCGATGCGGCCACGAAGATATCGCCCCGCGTCCCATCCTGAGCCGTATCGGCCCGCCCATCCATCCAGGCGACGTAGAGCCGGCCTTGGGCAGCGGCGATAGCCGGCCCCGAGATGGGGCAGGCGTTGATCCGCCAGGGCTGATCGCTCACTCGCGCCGGCTCGCGAAAGCTCGCCCCGCCATCGTCGGAGACGGCCACGAAGATGTCGCGGGTATCCACGCCGCCGGCGTGTTCCAGGTTGCGGTAGGCCAGCACAAGGCGCTCGCCATCGAGATAGGCGGCCGGTTGGCAGCACTCGCAGACCAGCCCATCCACCTCGCTGAGTTGGTACGCTTCGCCCGCGCTCCGGCCGATCCAGAGGCCACCGCCCTGCAGCCAGGCAACCGCCACGGTGGGCGGCGGAGCGGCCAGGCGGGCCATAGTCGTCTCGAACTCGCTGGAGACGGCCACCTGCTCCGGCGCCGAGAAGCTGGCCGCCCCGTCGCTGGAGCGGGCCACCCAGACGGTGGTGCGCTCCCCGTCTTGCTCGAGCCAGCTCACCGCCACCATGCCGTTGGCCTCGGCGGCGACGGTTGGCCGCTCGAAGGGCGTGACGAGGGCGTGGGTAGTGCCGCTGGCGAGGACGGGCTCGCTAAAGCTGAGCCCGCCGTCGTCGGAGCGGGCGACATAGAGCGACTGCCCGCGCCCGATCACCGCGTAGAGCGGGCCGTCGGGCGCGGCGGCGAGGCCGATGGTGGCGGCGCCTGGAAAGCGGGCGGGCAGCGGCTCGCCCGCCGCCTCGCCTGCCGCCTCGCTCATCTGAGTAGAGGCGGGCGCCATGGGCGCAGCCGGGCCGCAGGCTATGAGCAGGAGCGCGATCAGGCCGATCGCTGGTAGCTGCAGACGCCGGTGCAACATCGCTGGCCCTCCCCGCCCCGCTCGCGACAAGACGACCGCCCCGCCTCGCTCGGGTTGGCGACAGGGTGACATCCTGGCGGCGCCGATAGGCGTCACCCTGTCACCCCGTCACCTTGTCACCCCGTCACCGAAACTCCGGCGTCTCCAGCACGGCGCCCTGGGAGGCGGAGGAGACACAGGCGGCGTAGCGGGCCATCACGCCCCAGGTGAAGCGGGGGGCGGGGGGCTGCCAATTGGCCATGCGCTCGGCGATCTGCTCGGGGGTGAGGTTGATATCGAGCTTGCGGCCCTCGATATCGATCGTCACCTCGTCGCCGTCCCGCAGGGCGGCGATGGGGCCGCCGCGGGCCGCCTCGGGGGCGACATGGCCGACCATGAGGCCGCGGGTGGCGCCGCTGAAGCGGCCGTCGGTAACCAGAGCCACCGACTCGCCGAGGCCCTGCCCGACGATCGCCGCCGTCACGCCGAGCATCTCGCGCATGCCGGGGCCGCCGCGGGGGCCCTCGTAGCGGATCACCACCACATCGCCGGGCTGCACCTGCCTGGTGAGCACCGCCGTCATCGCGTCCTCCTCCGAGTCGAAGCAGCGGGCCGGGCCCTTGTGGAAGGGCCGCTCGTGGCCGGCGACCTTCACCACTGCGCCCTCGGGAGCCAGGTTACCCTTGAGGATCACCAGGCCGCCTGTGGGCTTAATCGGCTGGTCGGCGGGGCGGATCACCTCTTGGCCGGGCGTCTCCACCGCCGTTGCCGCCTCCTCGGCGAGGGTGCGGCCGGTCACCGTCATGGCGCTGCCGTCCACGTGGCCGGTTTCGATCAGGCGCTTCGCGATCAGCTGGATGCCCCCGGCCCGGTCCACATCCACCGCGGTGAAGCGGCCGCCCGGCATCAGATCCACATAGAGCGGCGTGCGGGAGCTGATGCGGTCGAAGTCGTCGATGTCGAGCTCCATGCCAATCTCGCGGGCCAGGGCGAGCATATGCAGCACGGCGTTGGTAGAGCCGCCGGTGGCGGCCACGCTGGCGATGGCGTTCTCGAAGGCGGTGCGGGTCAGCAAGTCGCGGGGCTTCACGCCGCGGCGCAGCAGGTCCATCACGATATGGCCGCTGCGCACGCCCTGCTCGGCCTTCCGCGGGTCCACCGCCGGGATGGAGGCGGAGCCCATGGGCGAGAGGCCGATGATCTCCATGAGCGTGGCCATGGTGTTGGCGGTGTACTGGCCGCCGCAGGCGCCCGGGCCGGGGCAGGCCACATCCTCGATCTCCTTCAGCTCCTCGTCACTGATGCGGCCGGCGGCGTTGGCGCCGATCGCCTCGAAGACGTGCTGGATGGTGATCTCGCGACCCTTGTAGACGCCCGGCATGATCGAGCCGCCGTAGAGGATGAGGCCAGGGATATTCAGGCGGGCCAGGCCCATCGCCGCGCCGGGGATCGTCTTGTCGCAGGCGACGAGGGCGATAATGGCGTCGAACATGTAGCCCCGGCCCATCAGCTCGATCGAGTCGGCGATGATGTCGCGGCTGATCAGCGAGGTCTTCATCCCCTGGGTGCCCATCGTGATGCCGTCGGAGACCGCCACCGTATTGAACTCCATCGGCGTCCCGCCGGCCGCGCGTACACCCTCCTTCACCGAGACAGCCAGATCGCGCAGGTTGTAGTTGCAGGGCATCGTCTCGATCCAGGTGTTGGCAATGCCGATGATCGGCTTGCCCTGATCGGCGTCGCTGAAGCCGATCGACTTGAAGTAGGAGCGAGCCGCGGCCCGCGACTTCCCATCCATGATCACCCGGCTGCGCTCTCTTGGGTCGCTGGTCATAACCCCTCCTCGGGCTTGAGCAGAAAATTGGGAGCGACCTCGATTATACCAGGGCCGGCCCGTTGCGCGTTCGGCCTGCCTGCGCTACACTGGCGCGACGCCAGCGAGCAGGGCGCAGGGGCGGGCTCGCCAAGCTGCCGGCCTGCTCCCCGCTGTTCCCACATGATCTGCTACATCGCCTATCCCACCAGCCTCACGCTCCAATCGGCCAACGCCCTGCAGACCTTCACGACGCTGCGGGAGCTACGGCGACGCCGCCCCGACACGCTGGCGCTCATCCCTCGCTGGGGCCGTGAGCCGAGCCGCTTCGCCGAGCTCGGCGCCCTCCACCTGCCGCGCCCCGCGATCGGCAAGCTCTCGCGCCTGCACAAATCCACGCTGCTCTACTATCTGGAGCACACGGCCTTCGCTTTCATGACGGCGGCCATGATCGCGCCGCGCCGCCGCGCAGTCGAGGCGGTGTATGTGCGCCAGGTGATCTGCGCGGCCTGGTGGGCCGCCCTGCTCGGCCCGCGCCTCGGCATCCCCGTGATCTACGAGGCCCACGACCTGGAGTCCCGCAACCCATCGCGGGCCAAAGAGCCCTGGGCCCAGGGCCTGCTGCACCTGATCGACCGCGCCGCGCTCACCAAAGCCAGCGCCGTAGTCTCGCTCACCGACGACTTTCGGCGGCTCCTGGGGGCGATCGGCTGGCGCGACCCGGCTGAAGTGTTGGTTGT
>DAOUGF010000056.1:0-16527 GCA_034429295.1 Chloroflexaceae bacterium | reverse complement strand
GGGGGTGTCGGGGGGCGTGCGTACGCCCCCTGACAAAACTGGCGGGGGGTGTCGGGGGGCGGGCGTACGCCCCCTGACAAAACTGGCGAGGGGTGTCGGGGGGCGTGCGTACGCCTCCTGACAAATCAAGCGGGGAGCGGGGCGCCAGCGCCCGCGTTGGGCGTGGGCAGCCTGCCCACTTCCCTGGCGGGGTGCGGGGCGGCAGCGCCCGCTCACTTTACGTACGCCCTGTTGTGGACAGGGCGCCAATCCACAACCCACGGCCCCTGTGGTACCATACTGGCGCACGAAACGCAGCAAGCCGACGCAGGAGAACGCGATGAGCCAGCCCCGCAGCGCCGCGCGCGTCAGCGGCTTCGGCACCTCAATCTTCGCCGAGATCAGCGCCCTCGCCGTGCAGGTCGGGGCGGTGAATCTCGGCCAGGGCTTCCCCGACTTCGCCGGCCCGGAGTGGGTGAAGCAGGCCGCCGCCGAGGCGATCGCCGCCGACCTCAACCAGTACCCGCCCTTCCAAGGCCTCCCCCGTCTGCGGGAGGCGGTGGCCGCCACCTGGCGCGCCCAAGGCTGGGGTGAGCCGGACCCGGCCAGCGAGGTGACGGTGACGAGCGGGGCCACCGAGGCGATCTTCGCCATCGTCCAGGCCTTGGTGGACCCCGGCGACGAGGTGATCATCTTCGAGCCCTTCTACGATGCCTACGTCCCCGACGTGGTGATGGCCGGCGGCGTCCCCAGGTATGTGCGGCTGCACCCGCCCACGAAGGACGAGGCGCAAGCCGGAGCGCCGCCTTCGTCTCCCGGCCCTTCGTCTTCCTCCTGGTGGTTCGACCCCGACGAGTTACGGGCGGCCTTCACGCCGCGCACACGGCTGCTGCTGCTGAACACGCCCCACAATCCCACCGGAAAGGTCTTCACGCGGGCAGAGCTGGAGCTGATCGCGGAGCTCTGCATCGCCCACGATGTGGCCGTGGTCGCCGATGAGGTGTACGACCAGCTGGTCTTCGCCGGCGCCGCGCATCTTCCCATCGCCACGCTGCCGGGGATGTGGGAGCGCACGCTGACGGTGAACAGCACGGGGAAGACCTTCAGTCTCACCGGCTGGAAGATCGGCTACAGCGTAGGCCCCGCCTGGCTGAACAACGCGCTGCGCTCGGCCCATCAGTGGATCACCTTCAGCACGGCCACGCCGCTGCAGGCGGCCGCGGCCGCGGCCCTCGAGGGCGCCCTGACCAACGGCTACTACGCCGCCTTCCGCGCCGAGTACGCCGAGCGCCGCGAACTGCTGCGTGGCATCCTCGCGGGCGCCGGGCTGACGCCCCTGCCCACCGAGGGCAGCTACTTCATCATGGCCGATATCGCCGGCACCGGCTTCGCCAGCGACGCCGACTTCTGCCGCTGGCTGGTGCGAGATGTGGGCGTGGCCGCCATCCCGCCGTCTGCCTTCTACGCAGTGCCGGAGAGGGCGCCGCTGCTGGCCCGCTTCTGCTTCGCTAAGCGGCGCGAGACGCTGCACGCCGCCGGGGAGCGGCTGGCGCGGCTGCGATCTGTCAGGAAGTAGCTATACGCAGCCGGACAGGTTTCAGAGACAGAGTTGCGGCGTGACGGTTCGGCGTTGGGGTCCCGGCCTTCTGCTCACCAGAGTGGCGTTTATTAGCGAAGGCGTGCTGATGCGCTTGCCGGCCCTCATCCCTCCAGTCCTCATTCTCCCTCAGAGAAGAGGGGAGTCTCACAGATGTCGCATCAGGAAACGCCTCGGCTCGCTTCTCGCGCTCAGGGAGAGGGGCGAGGGGTGAGGACGCTCCGCTGAGGCGGGTCATAAGGGCGGCAACTACGGGCTGCCCTCTCTGGGATGAAGTTAAGGAGTGAAGATACAGTGGAAACGAAGCTGAAGGAGCTGCGGGCGCGGCTGCAGGAGATCGACGATCTGACGGCGGCGGGCGCCCTGTTGCACTGGGATCAGAGCACCTACATGCCCCGCGGCGGGGCCGCGGCTCGCGGGCGCCAGATGGCGACCCTCGCCAGGCTCAGCCACGAGAAGGCCACCGATCCGGCCGTGGGCCGCCTGCTCGAGGAGCTGCGCCCTTACGAGGAGAGCCTGCCCTACGACCACGACGACGCCGCGCTGATCCGCGTGGCCCGCCGGGGCTACGAGCGGCTCACCAAGGTGCCAGCCGAGCTGGTGGCCGAGCTCCACGCCCACGCGGCGGCCAGTTACCAGCTCTGGACGCAGGCTCGCCCGGCCAACGATATGCAGCGGGTGCTCCCGGCGCTGGAGCGCACGCTGGAGCTGAGCCGCCGCATCGCCGATTGCTTCCCCGGCTACGACCACATCGCCGACCCGCTGATCGACTTCGCTGACTACGGCATGCGGGCCGAGACGGTGCGGGCGCTCTTCGCTGAGCTGCGGGCCGAGTTGGCGCCCCTTGCCCAGGCGATCACCGCCCAGCCGCCCGCCGATGACTCCTGCCTGCACCAGCGATTCCCCGAGGCTGAGCAGCTGGCCTTCGGCGAGCAACTGGCCCGTCGCCTCGGCTACGACTTCGAGCGGGGCCGCCAGGATAAGACCCACCACCCGTTCGCCACCAAGTTCTCCGTGGGCGACGTGCGCATCACCACCCGCGTGAAGGAGAATGACCTGAGCGAGGCGCTGTTCAGCACGATCCACGAGGCCGGCCACGCGATGTACGAGCAGGGGGTGAACCCGGCCTTCGAGGGTACGCCACTCTGCGGCGGCACCTCGGCCGGCGTGCACGAGAGCCAGTCGCGGCTCTGGGAGAACCTGGTGGGCCGCTCGCGCCCCTTCTGGGAGCACTTCTACCCGCAGCTGCAGGCTGTCTTCCCCGAGCAGCTCGGTGCTGTGTCCCTGGAGAGTTTCTACCGGGCGATCAATAAGGTGCAGCGCTCGCTGATCCGCACTGACGCCGACGAGGTGACCTACAACCTCCACGTGATGATCCGCTTCGACCTGGAGCTGGCCTTGCTGGAGGGCAGCCTGGCGGTGAAGGACCTGGCGGAGGCCTGGAACGCCCGCTACAGCGAGGATCTCGGCATCACCCCGCCCGATTACAAGGACGGTGCGCTGCAGGATGTGCACTGGTTCAGCGGGCTGATCGGTGGGGCCTTCCAGGGCTACACGATCGGCAACATCCTCTCGGCGCAGTTCTTCGAGGCGGCGCGGGCGGCGCGGCCCGAGATCGACGAGGAGATCGCCAAGGGCGAGTTTGGGACGCTGCACGGTTGGCTGCGGGAGCAGATCTACCAGCACGGCAGCAAGTACACCACGGCGGAGCTGGTTGAGCGGGTGACGGGCGGCCCGTTATCGATCAAGCCGTATATGGCGTACTTGCGGCGCAAGTACGGGGAGCTGTACGCCCTGTAGGACGCTGCCGCCCCCGCGCTCGCTCAGGGCGTTTGCCCCGAAGCAGTACCACCTGCGCGGTGAGCGGGAGTGCGAGCGGGCTCCGCCCCTCGCGCTCCCCGCCGGAGGGGGCGGCTGCCCCTTGGAACCCCCGAAGCCGACGGCTGCGCGTCAGTTTCGCGTCTTCCGCCTTCGTGCTTCGCGCCTTCGTTTCGCGTCATAAGCGCTGCGCGCCACTTCGTAACGCCCCATTTCGTGTCATTCGCGATCCAAACGTCCCCCCGCTCTCGGCGCCGAGGGGCATGCGCCGCCAGCCGCCTCGCTTGGGAAAGCCGTCGGCTTTGGGGGTTTCCAAAGGGGGCAGCCGCCCCCTTTGGCGGGGGCGTGGGGCAAGTGCCCCACAGAGGGGCCCACCGCGCAAGGTGGTAGTGGTACGGGGCGGCAGCCCGAGTGGCGGGGGCGGCAGCGCCCAGAGGGGCTCCCCTACCCCCACCCGCGCAGCAGCGCGGTGGACTCCCGCACCACCAACTCCGCCGCCACCGGCTCCAGGTCGGGCGGCTCGCCCGCGATCATGCGCAGGATCGCCTTGGCCGCCCGGCGGCCCTGCTCAAGCATCGCGTGGCGCACCGTGGTGAGCGGCGGGGTGGTGAAGGTGGAAGTGAGCAGGTCGTCGAAGCCCACCAGCGAGACATCATCGGGCACCCGCAGGCCGCGCCGGTAGAGGCCGAGCCGCGCTCCGTAGGCGAGTTGGTCGTTGGCGGCGAAGATCGCGGTGAATGGGGTGCCGCGGGCGATCAGCGTCTCGAGGGCCAGCAACCCGCCCTGCTCCACGAAGTTGCCCTCGACGATCAGCCGCTCGTCAACGGCGAGGCCCGCATCGTGCAGGGCCTGCTCATAGCCGCGGCGGCGCTCCTGAGCGTCGGCGTGCTGCGGGATGCCCGAGATATGGGCGATCTGCCGGTGGTTGAGGCTGATCAGGTGGCGCACAGCCTGGTAGGCGCCCTCATAGTTCTGCACGTGCAGGCACTGTGCCTCCAGCCCCGGGATCCGGCGGCCCACCAGGATCATCGGCACCCGCGCCGCGATCGCCCGTAGCTCGTCCTCGGGCTGCTCGCCGCCCAGGATGATCAGCCCATCCACCTGCCGGTCCAGCAGCAGATTGATCGCATTGCGCTCCTCCGAGGCCTGCCAACGCCCGCTGGCGAAGATCGGGTGGTACTCGCTGCCTCGCAGACCCTCCTCCACCCCCTGGGCGATCTCGCCGTAGAACTGGCTGGAGAGCGCCTGCGTCAGCACACCGATCGCCATCGAGCGCCCCCGCACCAGCGTGCGTGCCGCCAGGTTCGGCCTGAAATTCAGCTGCTCGATAGCGGCCAGTACCGCCGCCCGCTTCTCCGGGTGCACCGGGCTGCTGCCTGTGAGCACCCGCGAGACAGTGCTGGTCGAGACCCGCGCCTTGCGGGCGATGTCGGCTACGGTCGGCGGCTTGCGCATAGGCCACCCGATGCTTGAAATCGTTTACAGAGGCTGGCTGGGTTCCTAGTATAGCACGCCCAAGCGAAAATGTACAATCCTGCTGCAGAATGATAGATTGTGGAGAGTTGTTAACCCGATCTTGACAAGCTACAGGTCGCAGAGTATACTCGCATTATCCTGAAATCGCTTTCAAATATGCGCTATCGATTCGGCGACGGATCGACCTGTACGTGGTTGGCAGGCGCCTGTTGGCTCCCGGCTTATCTCATAAGGCCGCGGAATGTGGTATAGTCTCGCCATCACCTGCCCGCTCCTCCACCGTCTCACCCCTACAGCTGCCCAGGCAGCCTCGTGGGGATCATGGCTGAGAACGATTTCACAATCATCCGCTTGTAACCGTGGTTACAGAGGAGATCAGCGATGATCGTCCGCAGACCAGCGCCGGTTCTGCTCGTGCTCGCCATGCTCCTCGCGAGCATTCTGGGGGCCGCGCCCGCCCCCGCTTTCGCCGCCCTGCCCGTCGTCGAAGATTTCGAGGTCCCCCTCGCCACCGGCACCGACCCCAATGGCGTCCCGGTCGGCTGGCTCACCGCCCAAGACGGCGGCACCATCGTGAGCTTCGCCCGCACCGCCACGCCTCCTGAACAGTGGCCCGGCGCCCCCGACCCCAACGCGGTCCTCGAGACCACGATGAACGTGAACTCGTTCGGCGTGGTGATCCATAACTTCGAGAACGCCGCCGCCGACGCCTGGGTCACCCAGGATTGGAGCCCCTACCTCGGCTTCTCGCTGCGGGTCTACGGCCAGAACAGCGGCACCAGCCTCTTTATTGATGTGCTGGACAACCGCAATCCCGGCTCCACTGGCGACGACGCCGAGCGCTACACCGTCACCTTCACCGATGACTTTAGCGGCTGGCGCGAGCTGCAGTTCCCCTTCGACAGCTTCACCCGCAAGGAGATCGGTAATGGCGCCCCCGCCGACGGCTTCACTCTCAGCGAAGTCCACGGCTGGGCCTTCGGCGCGCTGAACACCAACGGCCAAGCTGTTACCTGGTACATCGACGATGTGCGCGTCTACGGCGTGGCGCCCCCGCGCCCCCTCACTGTCGGCTTCGCCGCCAACAGCTTTGGTGTTACTGAGGGCCGCGCCGCGAGCGTGAGCGTGCGCCTCAGCAAAGCTAGCGAGGAGCCGGTGACGGTGAGCTACGCCACCGCCGATGGCTCGGCCATCGCGGGGCGCGACTACCTGCCCGCCGAAGGCACGCTCACCTTTGCCCCTGGCGTCATCGAGCAGCGCTTCAGCGTGAGCACGATCGACGACGGGAAGCGCGAGGGCGGCAAGACGGTGCTGCTCACCCTCTCAGATCCCGCCGGTGCCGAGTTCGGCTTCGTGCGCACCGCCCGGATCGACATCCGCGACGACGAGACCTTCGATCCGGCCCTGCTCGACGACTTCGAGCGCGATCCCTACCTCTTCGACGGCAGCGCCCACACCACCCTCAGCAGCCGCGAGATCCCTGCCGGCGACTCCCTCGCCCTGCCCGGCCAAGGTGACTACGAGCGCGTCCTTGTCGCCGACAGTGTCGGCCGGCGGCCCTTCTCGGTCACCCGCGCCTATGCCACCCCCCAGGACTGGAGCGGCGCCACGGGCCTGAGCTTCTGGCTCTACGGCCACGGCACCGGCAAGAAGCTCACCGTCACCCTGCGCGATAACCGCGCCCCCGACCCCGGCCCCAACGGCTGGCGCCTGCTCTGGAGCGACGAGTTCAACGGCCGCGCCGGCACTCCACCCGACAGCTCGGTTTGGGGCTACGAGATCGGCGACGGCACCGTGAACGGCATCCCCGGCTGGGGCAACAGCGAGCTTGAGTACTACACCGACAGCACCGAGAACGCCGCCCACGACGGCCGGGGCAACCTGGTGATCACGCTGCGCGAGGCGGACCCCGACAGCGGCCTGGTCTGCTACTACGGCCCCTGCCAATACACCTCGGCCCGTCTGCTCACCCAGCACCGGTTCGAGTTCGGCTATGGCCGCGTCGAGGCGCGGATCAAGGTGCCCGAGGGCGCGGGTATCTGGCCGGCCTTCTGGTCGCTGGGCAACGATATCGGCGAGGTCGGCTGGCCGCAGACCGGCGAGATCGACATTATGGAGTTCGTCGGCCGCGAGCCCACCACGGTCTTCGGCACCATCCACGGCCCCGGCTACAGCGGCGGCGACATCTTCGGCGGCACCTACGAAGTCGGTGAGCCGGTGGGCGATAGGTTCCACACCTTCGCTATCGAGTGGCAGCCCGACCTGATCGTCTGGTACACCGACGGGATCGAGTACCATCGTGCCACCCCCGCCGACGTCGCGCCCGACGAGTGGGTCTTCGACCACCCCTTCTTCCTGCTGCTGAACGTGGCCGTAGGCGGCAACTTCGGCGGCCCGGTGGGCCCCGACACCACCTTCCCCCAATCGATGACCGTTGACTACGTGCGCGTCTACGGCGCCGCCGATACCGCGGAGCGCTTCGAGGCCACGGTGGAGGATAACTTCCGCGGCTGGCGCCAGGTGACGATCCCGTTCAGCGCCTTCAAGCGCAGCAAGGATCAGCCTCGCAACGCGCCGAAGGACGGCCTGACGCTCAGCGAGGTCCGGGGCTACGAGCTGGCAGTGCCGGGCGGCTATCCCGGCCCGCTGATGCTCGATCAGGTGCGGCTGGTGCCCGACTGCCCGGCCGAGATCGTGGTGACCAGCACGGCTGACAGCGGCCCTGGCTCGCTCCGGCAGGCCCTCGCCGACGTCTGCCGCGGCGGCGTGGTGCGCTTCGACCCGGCCCTTGCCGGCCAGACGATCACGGTGGGCGGCGAGCTGACGGTGGAGCGGGATCTGACGATCGACGGCGCTGACGCGCCCGGCCTGGCCCTCAGCGGCGGCGACGCCCAGCGAGTGCTGGTGGTGAACGCTGGCGCGGCTGCCACGGTGCGCGACCTGACGATCCGCGATGGCTACGGCTTCCAGCTCGGCGGCGCCATGATCGTGAACGGGCAGCTCACCCTGGAGCGCGTCCTGGTCGAGGGCAGCTTCACCAACGGCGACCTGCAGTTCTGGCAGGGCGGCGGCGGGATCTACGTGGGCGACGGCGGCAGCCTGCGGCTGCGGGACAGCACCGTGCGGGGCAACGCCACCGAAGGCTCCGACGGCGGCGGGATCTACGGCTTCCTCAACAGCCTGATCGAGATCGAGCGCAGCACCGTGACCGGCAACACCGCTGGCAATGTGGGCGGCGGCCTGCGCACCCTCGGCGACGCCGTGATCCTGAACAGCACGATCAGCGGCAACGTCAGCGCCGGCTGGCACGGCGGCGCGATCTTCCACACCGACGGCCTGCTGCGCCTCGTCCACAGCACCGTGACGGCCAACCAGGCGCCCGCCGGCACCACGGGCGGGATCTTCGTCGGCACCTTCACCGATGCCAGGGCCGAGGCCTTGCTGACGAGCAGCATCCTGGCCGGCAACAGCGGCGAGCAGTGCCTCGAGGGGCGCTTCGGCGGCGGCCCGGTGAGCATCAGCTCGGCGGGCGGGAATCTCAGCAGCGACGGCAGTTGCAACCTCGGCGCGCCGGGCGACCTGCCCGCCACCGATCCGCAGCTCGGCCCTCTGGCGGATAACGGCGGGCCGACCCTCACCCACGCGCTGGCGGCCGGCAGCCCAGCCATCGACGCTGCAGACGCGGCGACTTGCCCCGCGACCGACCAGCGTGGCGTGGCGCGACCCCAAGGGGGCGGCTGCGATAGCGGCGCCTACGAGCGCGAGCCGTAAAGGAGGTGGTGCGATCCAGACCTGATCCATCTCGTAGTCCGGTGGCCCCTGTGGTATTATCGGATAGTAAGGGAGCTCAATGATGAAGACTCTCCGTACGCCCGCCCAGCTGCTACGACTTATTGTCGTTCTGGCCATGATGAGCGTCATCCTGGCCGCCTGCGGCGGTGCACCCGCCTCGCCCCCGGCCGAGCCCACGGCGGCTCCGGCCGAGCCCACGGCCGCGGCTGCCGAGCCGACGGCCGCCCCGGCTGAGCCGACAGCAGCCCCGGCCGAGCCAACAGCAGCCCCAGCCGAGGAGCCGACGGCGGCCCCCGCAGCCTCCTCAGATGGCCTGGTAACCGCCTCATCGGAGCAGCAGGCCACCTGGGTGCGCAACTTCAACCCCTTCGTCGGCGATAGCCGCTCACCCACCCAGTACGGTGTCTACGAGCCCTCGATGATCTGGAACACGATCGCCGGCGAGCTCGTGCCCTGGCTGGCCACGGAGTACTCCTGGAACGACGACAACACCGTACTCACGGTCACCTACCGCGACGACGTACTCTGGTCGGACGGCACGCCCTTCACGGCCAACGATGTGGCCTTCACCTTCAACCTGATGAAGGACAACCCCGGCCTTGTGGGCGGCGGGCAGCTCGCCTGGACCTTCCTCGAGAGTGTCGAGGCCACCAGCGACACCACCGTGGATTTCAACTTCAAGGAGGTCTACACCGTCGGTATGTACGACATCTTTGGCCAGAGCATCGTGCCCGAGCACATCTGGTCGGAGGTGGACGACCCGGTGACCTTCACCAACGAGAACCCGGTGGGCACCGGTCCCTTCACCGAGGTGACCAACTTCCAGAACCAGATCTACGAGGTGCGCAAGAACCCGAACTACTGGCAGGAGGGCAAGCCCTACATCGAGGGCTTCCGCTTCCCCGCCTACCCGGGTAACGACCAGGCCAACCTCGCGACGATCAACGGCGAGAACGACTGGGCCGCCAACTTCATCCCCGACATCGAGGCCACCTACGTCAGCAAGGACCCCGAGCACTTCGGCTACTGGTTCCCGTCCACCGGCGCCACGGTGATGCTCTACCTGAACACCACCAAGGCTCCCTTCGACGACGTGAACGTGCGCAAGGCGATCAGCATGGCCCTTAACCGCGAGCAGATCGTCACGGTGGCCATGTACGACTACACCAAGCCTGCCGACGTGACGGGCCTGAGCGACGCCTACCCGAGCTACAAGGTGGCCGACCCGAGCAGCCTCGGCAACTGGACCGAGCTGAACATCGAGGAGGCCAACCGCCTGCTCGACGAGGCCGGCCTCGCCCGCGGCGCCGATGGCATCCGCACGCTGCCCGACGGCACGCCGCTGGTCTACGACATCAACGTGGTCTCCGGCTGGAGCGACTGGGTCTCGGCCTGCAACATCATGGCCCAGAACCTCGAGGAGGTCGGTATCCAGGCGACGGTGCAGAGCTACGACTTCAGCGCCTGGTTCGACCGCGTGCAGAAGGGTGAGTTCGACATCTCGATCGGTTGGAGCAACGGCGGCCCGACCCCGCTGAACTACTACCGCGGCCAGATGGCGACCACCACGGTGAAGCCAGTCGGCGAGATCTCCGACCAGAACTGGCACCGCTTCGGCCTCCCCGAGGCCGACGATCTGCTGGCCCAGTTCGCAGCCACCGCCGACGAGGCTGAGCAGAAGGCGGTCGCCGAGGAACTGCAGCGGCTCTTCGCCGAGAACGCCCCGGCCATCCCGCTCTTCCCCGGCCCGCAGTGGTACGAGTACAACACGACCCGCTTCGAGGGCTTCCCGAACGCCGATAACCCCTACGCCATAGGCTCATTCTTCAACGAGGGTACGCCCGAGCAGCTGATCGTGATGACGACGATCAAGCCGCGGCAGTAGGAGTGAGAAGTGGGAGTGAGGAGCCTCGCTCCTCACTCCCACGCGAGCGGCTCTGGTCTTATCGGAAAGGAGGCGGGAATGCAATACATCCTGCGCCGGCTCGGGTTCTACGCCCTAGCTGCATGGGTCTCGCTGACGCTCAACTTCCTCATCCCGCGGCTGATGCCCGGCGACCCGGCCTCCGCGATCTTCGCCCGTATGCGCGGCCAGCTGCAGCCGGAGCAGATCCAGGCCATGCGCGAGGCCTATGGGCTCGTCGAGGCCCCGCTGCACATCCAGTACTACCAGTACGTCACCAACATGCTGCAGGGCAACCTGGGCATCTCGATCTCCAACTTCCCCGCGCCCGTCACTTCGGTGATGGCCACGGGCCTGCTCTGGACGTTGCTGCTCGGCATCACGGCCCTGCTTGTGAGCTTCATCCTCGGCAACATCCTCGGCATCCTCAGCGCCTGGCGGCGGGGCACCCTGGTGGATACCATGCTCCCGCCGATCCTGATCTTCGTCGGCTCCTTCCCCTTCTTCTGGCTGGCCCTGGTGGCGCTCTACTTCCTCGGCTTCGAGCTCGGCTGGTTCCCGTTGCGCCACGCCTACAGCGACAGGCTCACGCCCTCGTGGAGTTGGACGTTCGTGGCCAGCGTGCTCTACCACCTGGTGCTGCCGGCCGGCGCGATCGTGGTGGTCTCGATCGGCGGCTGGCTGCTGGGCATGCGCAACACGATGATCAACATCCTCGGCGAGGACTACATCACCATGGCCGAGGCTAAGGCGCTCTCGCAGCGGCGGATCATGTTCAACTACGCGGCCCGCAACGCGCTGCTGCCGAATATCACCGCCTTCGGCATGGCCCTCGGCTTCGTGCTCGGCGGCCAGATCATCGTGGAGACAGTCTTCTCCTACCCCGGCCTCGGTTACCAGCTAACGAAGGCCGTGAGCAACCTCGACTACCCGCTTATGCAAGGGCTCTTCCTGATGATCACCCTTGCAGTACTTGGCGCGAACCTGATTATTGACCTGCTCTATGTGCGGCTCGACCCGCGGGTGAGGGCGCAGTAATGCAGAATGCAAAATGCAAACGTGAGCAGGAGCGCAGAAGGCGCAATATTGCATTGTGCATGTTGCATTCCCACAGGGAGGCGCTATGGAGGTAAGTAACCAGCCCACGAAGGTCGATGCGGCCGAAGTGCAGGCGACGGCGGCAGGCCAGGTGCAGGTGACGCCGGCCGGCCCTGCGGAGGCGGCGCCGACGAAGCCCGCCAGCGGCGGGGCCGTCCGTAGCTTCCTGCGAGCGCTGCTGCGCAACAGAAAGGGCACCGCCGGGGCTCTGATCCTGATCTTCTTCGCCCTGATCGCGATCTTCGCGCCGGTGATCTCCCCCGGCGATCCCACCGACTTTGTGGGCCGGCCCCATCAGCCGCCCTCAGCCGAGTACTGGTTCGGCACCGAGGGCCAGGGCAAGGATGTGTTCGCCCAGACGGTCTGGGGCGCCCGTAACTCGCTCGCGGTCGGCTTCGCCACCGGCCTGCTCACCACGATAATCGGCGTGGCGATCGGCATGACCGCCGGCTACTTCGGCGGGCGCGTGGACGACCTACTCTCGCTGCTAACCAATGTGGTGCTGATCATCCCCGGCCTGCCGCTGCTGGTGGTGCTGGCCTCCTTCCTCAAGCCCGGCATGGGCACGATCATCCTCGTGCTCTCCGTGGTCGGCTGGGCCTGGGGCGCCCGCGTGATCCGCTCGCAGACGCTCTCGCTTCGCGAGAAGGATTTCGCCTCGGCGGCGATCGTCAGCGGCGAGAGCCACTGGCGGATCATCTTCCGCGAGCTGATGCCGAACCTCACCTCGCTGATCGTCGGCGGCATGATCGGCGCCGTCACCTACGCGATCGGCGCGGAGACGGCCCTGAGCTTCCTCGGCCTCACCAACGTGGGCCAGGTGAGCTGGGGCACCAATCTCTACTGGGCGCAGAACAACGCCGGGCTGCTGGTGGGCGCCTGGTGGACGATCGTGCCCTCCGGGCTCTGCGTGGCCCTGGTGGCCTTCGCGCTCTCCCTGATCAACTACGCCATGGACGAGATCACGAACCCGCGCCTCCGTGCCGAGAAAGAGCTGAGCCATGTCTTCAAGCAATATCGCCGCGTCCGCGCAACACCTGTCGTCCGCGACGCTGGATAAGCATAGCCGCCACGGGCGGGCGCTGCTTGAGGTGCGCGACCTGCACGTGCGCTACCTTACGCCCCGCGGGCCGGTGCGGGCCGTGGACGGCGTCAGCTTCGATATCGCGCCCGGGGAGGTCTTCGGGCTCGCCGGCGAGTCGGGCAGCGGCAAATCCACCATCGCCCACGCGATCATGCGGCTGCTCCACCCGCCCGCGGTGATCACCGGCGGCGAGGTGCGCTTCGACGGCGCCGATGTGCTCGACATGACCGACGAGGAGCTGTCGAAGTTCCGTTGGGGTCAGGTCTCGATGGTGTTCCAGAGCGCGATGAACGCCCTGAACCCGGTGATCACGGTGGGCGAGCAGATCACCGACGTGATCATGACCCATATGCGGCTCTCCAAGCGCGAGGCCCGCGAGCGGGCGATGTTCCTGCTCGACTTGGTGGGCATCGAGAAGAGCCGCATCGACTCCTACCCGCACCAACTCTCCGGCGGTATGCGGCAGCGGGTGGTGATCGCGATCGCCCTGGCCCTGAACCCGCCGCTGATGATCATGGACGAGCCGACCACGGCGCTCGATGTGGTGGTGCAGAAGGAGATCATGCAGCAGATCGAGCAGCTCAAGGAGCGGATGGGCTTCTCGATCCTCTTCATCACTCACGACCTCTCGCTGATGGTGGAGTTCTCCGACCGGATCGCGATCATGTACGCCGGCCAGATCGTTGAGTTGGCCCCGGCCAAGGAGCTGTTCAATAACCCGCTCCACCCCTACACCCAGGGCCTGATGAGCTCCTTCCCAGCGCTCACCGGGCCCAAGGTGAAGCTCACCGGCATCCCCGGCGCGCCGCCCGATATGGTCGAGCCGCCCTCCGGCTGCCGCTTCCACCCTCGCTGCACCCGCTGCAACCCGATCGAGACCAAGGCCACCCCACAGTTGGAGGAAGTGTCGCCCGGCCATTGGGTGGCCTACCACCATGGGATGCCGTTGGCGAGGTAGGGGGTTTGGATCGCGAAAGGCGCGAAAGCTTTCGCCACGAAAAACGCGAAACGAAGGTTCGAATCTTCGAAAGGGAAGACACGAAAGTAGGGCAGAGTTGCGGCGGTGATCTGCAATCTGCATCGGAGCCAAGAAATGACCCAGGCAGAACTATCAACGGCGAGCGCCCTGAGCGGGCATGAGGCTCCGGTGCTGGAGGTGCGCAACCTCACCAAGCGCTTCCCTCTCGGCGGCCTGTTCGAGAAGCGCGCCGTACATGCGTTGGAGAACGCTTCCTTCAGCATCCGTCGCGGCGAGGTGATCGCCCTGGTGGGCGAGTCGGGCAGCGGCAAGAGCACCACCGCGCGCCTGATCGCCCGGCTGATGCCGCCCACCTCAGGCGAGATCATCTTCAAGGGCCGCGATATGCTCAAGGTCGAGCCGCGGGGCGCCTCACGGGCCTACCGCAGCCACGTGCAGATGATCTTTCAGGACCCCTTCGGCTCGCTGAACCCCACCCAACTGATCGGCTACCACCTCGAGCGCCCCCTGCTGATCCATAAGAAGGTCCGCAATCGCCGCGAGTTGCGAGAGAAGGTGCTCGAGTTGCTCACCACCGTCGGCCTCAACCCGGCCAGCGACTTCGCCGGCAAGTTCCCCTATCAGCTCTCCGGCGGCCAACGCCAGCGCGTGGCCATCGCTCGCGCCCTGGCTGTGGACCCCGAGATCATCCTCGCCGACGAGCCGATCTCCATGCTCGACGTCTCGATCCGCATGGGTGTGCTCAACTTGATGGAGCGGCTCAAGGAGGAGCGGGGCATCGGCTATCTCTACATCACCCACGATATCGCCAGCGCCCGCTACATCGGCGATAAGACGATGGTGATGTACGCCGGCCATATGGTCGAGGGCGCCGAGAGCCGCGAGCTGATGGATAACCCGGCCCATCCCTACACGCGCCTGCTGCTCTCGGCTGTGCCCAACCCCCACGCCAGCCTGGCCACCCGCAAGGTGAACGCCCGCGGCGAGGTGCCCTCGCTGGTGGACCCGCCGCCGGGTTGCCCCTTCGCCGCCCGCTGCCCCAACGTGATGGCGGTCTGCCGCCAGGTGATGCCAGGTGCCGAGTGGGTGGCCCCGGATCACTGGGTGCGCTGCCACCTCTACGGCCCGGGCGCCACGCCCTCTCCAGCAGGAGCCCCCTCAGCCGATTGAGGGATGAGCTGCGGAAACGCGTCGGGTCGGGCCAAGGACGAGGGGCCAACGACCGATCCTGAGTCGGCCCGCTTTCGTCCCCGGCTACCACATGCGAAGCCACACCCGCAGCATTGCCCTCGCCGTCGCCCTTCTCGCCCTCGTGTTGCTCTGCGCCGTGGGCGCATGGGCGATGCGGGCCAGCGCCGTCGAGCCACTAGTGCTGCCCGGCGCGAGCGAGCTGGCGGTGGAGTCGCGGGGCCTCGGCGCGCTGCGGATCAGTTACCGGGTGGCGGGGCCGAGCTACGGCTGGCGCGATCAGGTCTGGCAACGGCTGATCGTCCAAGGGTGGCGGGGCCGCGACTACACCTTCGGCTCCTCCCTGCGCTTCACCGTCACCTCCTATGTGCGCACGCGGGAGCTGGGGCCGCTGCGGATCGTGGAGAGCGCCGTGGTTGGGGGCGACCCCGACGATCCCCATCTGGTGATTATCGAGTTCCACCGCAGCCTGCGACTGCGGGAGGGGCTCTGGCCGCGAGCAGAGCGGGCCCCGTGATTGCCCTGCGATCTGCCGGGCCGTAGGAGCAAAGGAGCGTGAATGGATACCGTGCCACGCCTGACGGAGGGCGGGCTGAGCTTCCGCGACCTGAACAAGAACGGTAGGCTCGACCCCTACGAGGATCCGCGCCGGCCAGTCGAGGAGCGGGTGGCCGACCTGCTCGCCCAGATGACGCTCGAGGAGAAGGCCGGCCTGATGTTCCACACCATCGCGCAGGTGGGTCAGGACGGCGAGCTGGAGAGCGAGCGGCGCTTCAGCCAGGCGTCGATCCGCGAGATGATCGAGGTCAGGCTGATGAACCACTTCAACGTCCATCAGCTGCCGGAGCCGCGGCTGGCGGCTCTCTGGCATAACCGGATGCAGGCGCTGGCTGCGAGCACACGCCTTGGCATCCCCGTGACGATCTCCTCCGACCCGCGCCACTCCTTCAGCAACAACCCGGTGGTGAGCCTCAGCTCGGGCGGCTTCTCGCAGTGGCCCGAGCCGGTGGGCCTGGCCGCGACTGGCGATCCTGAGCTTGTGCGGCGCTTCGCCGATATCGCCCGCCAGGAGTATCTGGCTCTGGGCATTCGCGTGGCCCTGCACCCCATGGCCGACCTGGCAACCGAGCCTCGCTGGGCGCGCATCAGCGGCACGTTCGGCGAGGATGCGGAGCTGGCCGCCCGCATGGTAGCGGCCTACATCCGCGGCTTCCAGGGCGAGCGCCTGGGCCCCCAGAGCGTCGCCTGTATGACCAAGCACTTTCCGGGCGGCGGCCCGCAGAAGGACGGCGAGGATCCCCACTTCGACTACGGCAAGGAGCAGGTCTACCCCGGCAATAACTTCGATTACCACCTGATCCCCTTCGCGGCGGCCTTTGAGGCCGGTACTGCCCAGATCATGCCCTACTACGGCGTCCCGGTCGGCGTTGGCCTAGAAGAGGTGGGCTTCGGCTTTAACCGCGAGGTGATCGGCGGGCTGCTGCGGGGCCGCTACGGCTTCGATGGGGTCGTCTGCACCGACTGGGCGCTGCTCACCGACCGGGAGGTCATGGGGAGGCCCATGACGGCGCGGGCCTGGGGAGTCGAGCAGCTGAGCGTCGCCGAGCGGGCGA
>DAOUGF010000055.1:0-3800 GCA_034429295.1 Chloroflexaceae bacterium | reverse complement strand
GGGGTGGTGCTCGCGGGCCCGATCGCTGCCGCAACTGGAGCGACCGAGGCCTGCGCCGCCGGGCCGAACGATGGATCGGGCGGGCAATGACTCGTTTCTTGCGCGCCCGATCCATCATTCCAGGGCTTGCTAACGACCCGCCTGCCGGTTGGGGGTCATCTACGGCGGGAGGTTCGATGTCGTGCTGGGCCGTTAAGGCCGGCACGAGCCGCCCGCGGCGCGTCAGCACCAGCCGCTCGTAGTGGCGCACCCCACCGCGAGGCATAGCCGCTGTGCGCCGGCGGGTGAGAAGCCGCAGGTGGAAGCGCGCTGCCAGATGTGCCAGGTGGCGGCGGGCGGTGCCAACGCTTGTCTCGGCCGCGGCGGCCAGCTCGCCAACCTCGATCACGCGAGCGCCCCGCTCAAGGAGCACCTGGGCAGCCGCGCACAGCCGCGCCTTCACGGCACGCTCGCGGCCGCCGTTGCTCGCGCTGCTGGTGGGCGACTCGACAATCACGGTCGGTGCTAGGCCCGGCAGCGGCAGGCTGAACAACAGCGTGATCTGTACATCAGGGTGGTCGAAAGGCCGCCCACGGAGCGCGCATTGCAACAACTCGGCCTCACGCCGCTGCTCGAGCAGCGCGGCAAGTCTTCTGTCAGCAAACGTCGGCACCTGCACCCGCCATGTTGCGCCGGTCGCATCCCGCAGAAGCCGTGGCACAACCACAACTCGCTCATCAAGCGGCTCCTCATCGTCGGCGAAGAGTGAGCGGCCCTCGCGTGCCACCGCGTCGAGGTTCGGGTGGTAGACCTGCGCCAGGATCACATCAAAGCCCTTGTAGGCGTTGGAGCCACGCAGGGCGCCATAGTGGGCAACAACGATGTCGCGATGGCCACGCTCGGCCAGACCGGCGCAGAGCTCCGCCTCCCACTCCAGCGTGCAGACAACCAACGTCTTGCAGCCGGGGCGGATGTGGCTCGCTACGTCGTCCACCCAGCGTTGGCGCCGTCGCTCAGCGGTCGCGGAGGCACGGCTCTTCAGGCTGCTCTTGGCCCAATCGCGCCCAACGACCTGGATTACCCGCATCGCCCCGCTCATCGATGGCTGTTCGACACGCACGGGGGTATGAGGAAACAGGGCAGTGAGCAGGTCCGGGTTAGGTGTGGCGTCGAGGATGATCTTCGGCTGGTCGGCGCGGGCAAGGCGCTCGATCAGGTGCTCGACGCGCAGGAACAGCTCCAAGCGCCCGCCCCGTGCCTCCAACCGGCTCGTGCAGCGCCGCCCTTCCTCCAGCAACCGCCACTCGTTGGCCAACAGGTTGAGCAGAGCCGCGGTATGACCCGGCGGTAGAGCCTGGTAGTCGGCAAGCGTGGCGCCCGCAGGCAGCCCACGGAGCAGGTTCAGCTCTTCGGGCGGCGGGAGCTCGGCGATGGCCGCTGCCAGGACGGTCGCGAAGCACGCGCCGTCGTTGCCGGCCTGCCTATCGAGCTCCTCCAGTAGAAGCACGCCGCTGATGCTGCGGTCAGTCGTCGTAGCGACGGCCAGGGCGACCCAGCGCAACACAGTCTGGAGCGCCGGCGCATCCGGGTGCGCTCGGCTCATCGCGGCCAGGTCGGCGGTCGTGAGCTGGACGTGGTTGATCAGGCTGGCCGGGTCGAACTCGTCCAGCACGACAACGCCGGCGCTCTCCCACCAGCCAGTCGCCTTGAGCATGGGGGTGGAAGCGAAGAAGTCGCCCTCCTGGCCGAACTGCCGCAGGTAGGCGCAACGGTCCACAAAGGGACAGCGCCGTATACAGAGCGCGTCCTTGATGCTGTAGCCCTTGGTCGCCAGGGTGATAGCTTCGGGCAGCTTGCGGCAGTTGCCCTGGTAGCGCCCGGCAAGCGGGATCAGCTCGATGCCATGCTGGTCGTGGACTTGAGCCTTGCGCTGTGCCGTCCAGACCACGAAGCCGCTCCCATCATCGCCGGTCGGGACCGCCTGCATCCACTGGCGCAGGCCGCGGGCGGTGTTGAAGCCCTTGCCAGCGCCCGGTGGGTGGGCCAGCACCAGAAAGCCCTCTCCGTCGGCGGCGTGCTGCTCGGCCAGAGCGGCGATCTGTGCCCGTGCCTCTGTGAGTGCAGGCGCTGCTTCTTCACGGTATGGGCCAGCGAGTGGCACCTCGCGCTCCCGGCACGTCAGCCTCGTCGGCCGCTCG
Organism: Chloroflexaceae bacterium; assembly: GCA_034429295.1. Taxonomy (GTDB): domain Bacteria; phylum Chloroflexota; class Chloroflexia; order Chloroflexales; family Chloroflexaceae; genus OHK40. The sequence continues at coordinate 1,623 of DAOUGF010000055.1, read as the reverse complement.
CGCCGCACTGGATAGGCCTTGGGCAGGGGCAGGTTGTGTCGCTCCAGCAGCGCCCGCCCAATCGAGCGGTGGTAGTCGAGCAGCGGCGCTGCGGTGGCGATCAGGCGCTGAAAGGTGACAGCCCCCTCTCGCGGCAGGAAGGTGTCGATCTCGGCCTTGTCCTCGCCGGGGGCGAGCGGCAGCCGGGCTACCCGCACCTGCAGGCCGGCGGTAGCACACGTCGCGCCGTGACGCAGGCTCCACTGCTCCTCCGGCGTCAGCACCGGCAGGCCGTCCTTCACCGTGCGCGGCTGGCTGTCGTAGCACAGCACCCCCTCCTCGACACCCTGCGTCACCAGCTGCTGCGCCCACGCCTCGCGGAAGACGGTCAGACCAGGTTGACCGATTGTTGGCGCGTCGAGCTCGCCGGTGTGGTAGGCCTGCAGCGCTACAAGCGCCTTGAATTCCGCCTCGGTGACGATTACCCGCTTCGTCCCCGGCGTGATGCTGTCCCAGCCGAAGGGAACGGTCGCGCCCCGCTCCACGTACGGGCCGAGCGAGCGGTAGCCTTTGCTCGCATCCCAGGTGCGGGTGCGCAGGTCGACCACCTCGCCTGAGGCGATGTAGGGGAAAACCAGGCGGCCACGCAGGTTCCAGTGGGTGCGCTCTCGGCCATTGTCGTCGATGACGATCAGGCCAGCCTCCTCAGCGTAGGGAAACGCCTCGGGGCAGGTATCGCGTAGATGGGCGACAAGGCTCTCGGGGTCGCTCAGCGTGACGCCGAGCACATAGCGGCTGATCGTCGTGTCGTCGAGGCCACGCCTGCGAAGGTAGGCATAAGGCTCAGGGTGGCAGGGGTCGAGCAACCAGGCGTGGGCCCAGAGCGCGACCGCGGTGTAGAGCTGCCGATAGAAGGGGATGTGATGAGGGCTCGGCTCGGCCCGTGGCCGACTGCTGTCTACGCGACCACCCTCGCACCGCCTGGACGGCATAGCCAGGGGCTGCTCGTCCCCGTTCAGGTTCTTCAGCAGGCCACGCCGGTCGCAGACGCGACACCAGTAGCGCTCGGCCGGCCGCCCGCCGCTCGCCTCCATCCAGACGTGGAAGCGGTCCTCGCCCCCATCGGCGCAGAATGGGCAAGGGCCGGTGTAAAGCCGCCCATTGCGGCTCACCAGGCGCATCGGCTGGAGCCGGGGATGCAGCTGCTCCGCATACGGCACGGCAACGCACTCCCACCACCGCTGTTGAAGGCATGGCGATGCCCAGGCCGTGTCATCGTGATGACACAGCGAACGTGCTATGCGCCGGTCCAGGGGCTAACAGCGGGCGGTATTCTGGGCGCAGAGGCCCCCAAAGGGTTTCGGCTCAGGAGAGGACGACCGCTGCCGCCAAGCTACGGGTCGTCCTCTTCTATCATTCCATCCACCTCACCAGAGGCTATCCTCAGCCCGCGCGTCTCATCCAGCGGTGTGAGGCGACGTGATCAGGTGGCGCTGCTGATAGTCGCGCAGGCTCTGCACAGGCACGCGGCGCAGGCGGCCCTCGCCCACCGCGGCAATCTCGCCGCGCCTGATGAGGCGGCGAATGGTGCGCGAGTCGTAGGCGAGCAGGCGGGCCGCCTCATTGATCGTTACCTGGAGCGGC
>DAOUGF010000054.1:0-15367 GCA_034429295.1 Chloroflexaceae bacterium | reverse complement strand
GCTTTGTCGCGGCGGCTGTAGAGCCGCAGCAGGCGGGCGAGCGTCTCCCGCAGCTCGCTCCGCTGAACCACCATGTCGATCATGCCGTGCTCCAGCATGAACTCGGCCGTCTGGAAGCCGGGCGGCAGCTTCTGGCGCATGATCTGCTCGATCAGGCGCTTGCCGGCGAAGCCGATATTGGCTCCCGGCTCGGCGATGATAATGTCGGCGACCGAGGGGTAGGAGGCAGTGACGCCGCCGTAGCAGGGGTCCACCAACAGGGCGATGTGGGGCAATTTGGCCTCGGCGAGCCGGGTGAGCGCCATCGTCACCTTGGCCATCTGCATCAGCGCGATCGCGCCCTCCTGCTGCCTGGCGCCGCCAGAGCTGTTGATCGTGAGCAGGGGTATACCGAGCTCGGCGGCCCGCTCCGCCGAGCGGGCCATCTTCTCGCCATAGACGCTGCCCATCGACGAGCCCATAAACGCGAAGTCGCCCACGGCCACCGCCAGCCACATCCCGTTGATGCTGCCGATGCCCGCGGTTACGGCGTCGGCCATGCCGGTGCGCTGCTGCGACTTCTTGAGCTTGTCGGCGTAGCTTTCCTCGGGCGTTACAAAGCCGAGCGGGTCCAGCGGCAGCAGGTTCGTGTCAGTCTCCCTGAAGGAGCCGGCGTCCAGCAGGCCGAGCCACTCGCGGGCGCTCATGCGCATATGATGGGAGCATTTCGGGCACACCTTCAGGTTATCGTTGAGCTCCTTCTTGTAGATCAGCTCCCGGCAGTTGCTGCACTTCACCCACAGGTCGTCGGGGATCTGCGGTGTCTCGGGGGCCTGAGCCGAGGAGAAGCTCTTCCTGGTGCGACGGAAAAACTCTTTCAAGGGCGCGCTCTTTCCGGGCGGGGGACCGCCCACTAGCGGTGAAGTGATGATATGCTGCATCACAGTCGGATATCCGGTCTATTATAGCACTTCTCGCTCAGGGGTGCGCCGCGGTGTATAATAGGCGTGCGTATCGCGGCGCGATCTTCCGCATCTGCGCCGGCCGGATCGAGGAACGACAGCGATGAGCACATCCACCCTTCCAGCAGGCGTCGATCGGGCGAGCCTCTCCAACTGCGAGGCCCGCCTTCGCTCGGTCTTCTCGCCCGACACGGTGGTCTGGATCACCGACGAGCAGTACGAGGAGAACGGCCCGATCTGGCGCGTCACGCTGATCTACCAGAACGAGATGGGCGCCTGGCGTCGGCGCCGTTATCGCTACGATATCCCGAGCGACACGCTTCATTACACCGGAGAGGCGCCGGTGAGCGACAGCGAGCTCGCTGCCGCCCGCGCCACCGGCCGCCGGCTGTAGGAACGTTATCTGAGATTCAGTGGCCCACTAAGATGACGACCGACCACCGACGATGGACGGTGCCACGCTACCTGCCCCGCGGTGATCGGTCGTCGGCCGCCGGTCGCCTTATCGTGGGAGCGCTCTATGTCCACCCAGCCAGTTGAGGCGGCGCCGAAGGCCCTGCTCTCCCGCCGTGGCGCCGTCGCCCTTACCCTTATCGGTGTGCTTGCGGCCATCCTGCTGATCCTCGGCCTGAACAGCGGCGCCGAGATCAGCTACATCACTGGCGGGCGCAGCACCCTGGTGCTGGCGGTGCCGGTCTTTCTCACCGGCCTGCTCAGCTTCCTCTCGCCCTGCACCCTGCCGATTCTACCGGCCTACTTCGCAGTCACCTTTCAGGCTCGGCGCCGCAACATCTTCTTCATGAGCCTGGCCTTCTTCCTCGGCCTCGCCACCACCCTCACCCTGCTTGGCGGCGCTATCAGCGCCCTCAGCGGGCTGCTCTTCGCCGGCAAGAACTACCTCGAGCTGATCGGCGGGCTCGTGATCATCGCCTTCGGCGTGCTCGGCATCTTCGGCAAGGGCTTCGCCGGCGTACAGATCGCCGAGCGCCCCGCCGCCACTCTCGCCGGCTCCTATCTCTACGGGGCCACTTTCGCTCTCGGTTGGACGGCCTGCGCCGGGCCGCTCTTCGGCAGCTTTATGACCATGCTGGCCGCCTCGGGCAATGTGGCCGTGCTCCAAGGCGCCGTGCTCGCCTTCATCTACGCGGTGGGCCTCGGCCTGCCCTTGATCGTCGTCGCCACCTTCTTCAACCGCTTGGGCCGCGGCTCCCGCTTCTGGCGCGCGATCAGCGGCAAGGGCTTCGAGCTGAGGCTCTTTGGCCGCTCGATCTTCCTCCACTCCACTAGCGTTATCGGCGGCCTGCTGATGATCGCCATCGGCGTGCTGCTCGCCACCGGCAATCTCACCCTCCTCACCCAAAGGGCGGCCGGCAGCGGCCTTGGCAGCTGGTTCACCGATCTCGAGGCAGGCATCAGTCGCCTGTTCGGCCTGCAGTGAGCGGCCTCGTACGCGCCGCTGGCGCCGTCGTCTACAGCTATCGCCCCGACGGCGCCCTCTGCATCCTGCTGATCAGCGACCGCCACGGCGCCCGCACGCTTCCCAAAGGCAAGCTCGAGCCGGGCGAGAGCCACGAGGAGGCCGCCGTGCGCGAGATCGCCGAGGAGACCGGGATCGTCTGTACGCTCGAGCGCGAGCTCGCACGGACGCGCTACCTCGTGCGGAAGAAAGGCCTCTGGCACGACAAAGAGGTCACCTACTTTCTCGCTCGTGCGCCCTACGAGCCACCTGTGCCCGCCCTGGCCGAGGGCATCACCGCGGCCGAGTGGGTGCCCGCCGATGTTGCCCTCGCCACTCTCACCTACGACCAGGTCCGCGATGTGCTGCGCGAGGCCCTGAGCCTGCTGCGGCCTTAGCCCTGGTCATCCCCCGCCGGCTTTGACCACTGACCAGGGCCGGGCCATGAGCGGCTAGCCCTTCGCCCTCAGTCCTTGGTCTCCGTCGTTGATCGGCTCCCCGCGCAGGGGCCTGCTCCGTCGTGCGTTACACCTCGTCTCTCTCCCGATCGATCCGCGGCAGTACGATCCCCCGCTGGCCCTGATACTTCCCCTGCTTGTCGGCGTACGAGATCTCGCACTCCTCGTCGCTCTCCAGGAAGATCACCTGCCCGATGCCCTCGTTTGCGTAGATCCGCGCCGGCAGCGGCGTGGTGTTGCTGATCTCGATCGTGACGTAGCCCTCCCACTCGGGCTCCAGGGGGGTGATGTTGATGATGATGCCTGCGCGGGCGTATGTTGATTTGCCAATCACGATGCAGGAGACGGATCGTGGTATGCGGAAGCGCTCGACCGAGCGAGCGAGCGCAAATGAGTTTGGCGGAATATCAACATGGTCCGCCTTGATATCCACGAATGAGCGGGGATCAAAGTGTTTGGGATCGACAACAACGTTCCAGACGTTGGTGAACACCTTGAACTCGTCCGCGACCCGCAGATCGTAGCCGTACGACGTTAACCCGTATGAGATCACCCCCTGGCGTACTGAGCGCTCCACGAACGGCTCGATCATCCTGTGTTCCAGGGCCATCTTGCGGATCCAGCGGTCGGCCTTGATCGGCATGCGCGCTCCTATCAGCTCTGTACACGAACAAGTGTACTACTCGATTGCGTGTATGTCAAGGGGTCGATCCTGCCAGTAGGCCTCGGGCCTGCCGAGGGCGATGGCGAGCTCGGCCTTCTGCAGCTCCTGGCCCAGGTAGATGCCGTGGCTCATCTCGCCCACGTAGGGCGCCAGCTGGGCGCCGAGTTCGCGGGCGCTGGTGCCGCGAAAGCTCTGCAGGTGCTCACCGTCGGGGGTGTAGTGGCGCACCACGATCTCGGGCGGCTCCAGAGCGATCACGAACGAGCCGCGGGCATCCCGCACCAGCCGCGGGTCCACCGCCCTATAGTGGTGGGCCAGCAGCTCGCTGGCTCGCTCCCAATCGTGGGCGTAGACATGGGCCGAGTGGGAGAGGATAGCTAGGTCGCCGGCAGTGGCATCCAACTGCTCGGCGATGTAAGCCTGGAGCGCTCGCAGGCCGAAGGCGTTGCTAGCCCACGCCCGGTAGATGTCGTGGGAGCGGAAATAGGCGGTGAGATGGAGGCTGGGCTTGTCGCCGCTCGCCGGCTCCCGCAGCCGCGCCTGCACGAGATTGAGGCAGGGCGGGTTGGCGCTCCCGCCGTCGGTCGCAGGGCTCCAGAGGGCGGCCACAGCGCGGCGGCTCGGCCCGGCGGCGCGCAGCTCCTCCACTATGCCCGCCACCTGATCGATCGCCCCGTCGAAGGCCCGCAGGCGCGAGCCGTAGGTGTAGCTCACCCCAACGCCTGGATCGGCCTGCAGGAACTGGCCTAAGTAGCCGGTGTAACGCCCGTCGGGCAGGCGCTCCCCCAGGCTCTCCCGCGTGAAGGGCATCCAATCGGCGTAGGAGCAGCGGGCGAGGTCGGCTGGCTCATCGCTGATCACAGTCAGCACATCCAGCAACTCCCGCTGATCGGAGCTATGTTGGGTGGCGCCGCGGCGCCCGAAGGTGAGCACATGCCAGAGCAGCCGCAGGTAGCCGCTGCGCACCGTGGGCGCTCGGAGCAACAGGCCGGTCTCTGCGGCCGGCAGCTCGGCGGTGGCCGGCTCGCTGTAGGGGAAAAGCAGCGGCCGCTCGGCCCATTGGCGGGCGGGCCGGCGCAGCTCCTGCAGCAGCGCGGCGATCTCCTCGGGCCGGGCCAGGCCGCGGTGGTCGTGGAGCCGCACGCTGCGTCGCAGCAGCTCCACGGCGTCGCGAGGGATCTCGGCGTGGAGGCGCGTGCCCTCGCCAACGATCCTCCCCTCGTCGTCGAGGCCGGCGCTGAGCAGTGCGGCCAGCGCAGCGCCGCTGCCCGTCATATCCTTGCCGCAGAGCACGATATCGGTGAGCGTCGGGCGGGCGAGCAGGTTGCGGACGATGAAGCTCACGCCGTCTCGCGAGTAGAGGTTGCCGGCCACGGCGTAGTTGGCCGGGTCGAGGGCGGGCAGCACGCGATCCTGGGGCGTCCAGAGCAGACAAAGGCCGACGCCCGACTCAGGGTTGCCCAGGCTAAGGCTCTGGGCGAAGTAGACGGGCCAGGACATAGACGGCTCCATTGCTGTGTGTGGTCGCCAATTATAAACGCACCTGGTCCCACCCCTCGCACGCATGCCTACGTTCGGGCCTAGCTCGAGATAGGACCATAGTACTGTAGCTCGCCTCGACACCCCTATGGTAAAAATCTGGTTAAAGAAGGGGTGATACATGACTGAGAGGCAGATGATAGCGCCTCGCACCAACTACAGCCTCGTTGCGTCTACCGAGGCTGTGATGGACACGGCGGTTCTGACCGAGTTCCTCGAGATGGTCGGGCCGGAGGGGCCTCAGCTCCTTCGCAGCATCGCCGAGACCTACATGATCGAAACGCCCCCGCTGCTCACGGCCCTCGGCCTTGCGCTGAAGCGCGGCGACATGATCGCGGCCACGCGGTTGGCCCACCGACTGAAAGGTAGCTGCCTGAGCATTGGCGCGAGCCGTCTCGCCGCCAGCTGTGGCGCCATCGAGGATCTTTGCCTAAGCGGCAATCCCCCCGACCAGGATATCTATCTCACGCTGCGAGAGCAGTTCGCCGCCACCAGCGAGGCACTGCTGGTGTTCGTGGAGGGGCTGTAGGCGAACACTTTGGATCGCGAAAAACGCGAAGTGGCTGGATCGCGAAATTCGCGAAGTAGCACGAAAAACACGAACGCGAACGAGCGAAACCGCGAAGCGCACGAACGCGAAAGGAACTAAGCCTTTCGCGTTCGTCATTTCCCAGGTTCGAATATTCGCGTTCGCGTTTTTCGTTAGCCTTCGCGAATTTCGCGATCCAAACCCCCCCGCGCTTACACCTCCATCACCACTGGCAGCACCATTGGCCGGCGTCGCGTCTCGCGGTAGAGGAACTCGCCCACCACATCCTTGATCTTGCGGTTCACGAAGGCCACGTCCACTCCGGCTGATGGCGTGCCGTTATGCGTTGTGAGCGCTGAGCGCACGGTGTCCTTCGTCGCCTCCACCAGATCCTGGCTCTGGCGCATATAGACGAAGCCGCGCGACACGACATCGGGGCCCGCCACCAGATCGCCGGAGGCGGAGTCGATGCCGACCACCACGATCAGCATGCCGTCCTTCGCCAGCATCTGCCGGTCGCGCACCACTACATTGCCCACATCGCCGACCGTCGTCCCGTCCACATAGATGTAGCCCACCGGCGCCTTGCCCGTCACCTTGCCGAAGCCGCGGGCAAACTCCATGATCGCGCCGTCCTCGGGGATGATCACATTCTCGTTGGTGTAGCCGGCGCCCATACTCGTGGCGAGCTTGCGATAGAGCACCATGTGCCGGTAGTCGCCGTGGAAGGGCACCACAAACTCCGGCTTCAGCAGGGCCAGCACCAGCTTCAGCTCCTCCTGAGCCGCGTGGCCGGACACGTGCACCTGGGCCTGGCCGCCGTAGATCACCTCGGCGCCGAGCTTAAACAGGTTGTTGATCACCTTGCTCACGCTCACCTCGTTGCCGGGGATGGGCGTGGCCGAGACGACAACGGTGTCGCCGGGCTTGATCTTCACGTGAGGGTAGTCGCGGTTGGCCATGCGGTTCAGAGCCGCCATCGGCTCGCCCTGGCTGCCGGTGCAGACCACAGCCACCTGATCGTCGGGGTAGGCCGCCAGTTCGTGGGGCCGGATGAGCGTGCCTTCCTCGGCCCGCAGGAAGCCCATCTCGAGGGCGATCCGCGAGTTGTTCTCCATGCTCCGCCCGGCCAGCAGCACCTTGCGGCCGTAGGCCTCGGCCGAGTCGATCACCTGCTGGACGCGGCTAATGTTCGAGGCGAAGGTGGCCACGATGATCCGGCCTGGCGCGATCGCGAAGATATTGTCGAACGCCTCGCCCACCGTAGTCTCGCTCGGCGTGTAGCCCGTCGACTCCACCCGCACGCAGTCGGTGATCAGCGCCAGGGGCTTGCGCTGCCCAAGCTCGGCGATCTTCCTGATATCGGTGGGCCTGCCATCCACCGGGGTGTGATCGAGCTTCCAATCGGTCAGGTAGACCAGCATGCCCGCCGGGGTGTTGATCGCGAAGCCGACCGCGTCGGGGATGGAGTGGGCGATGTGGAAAGGCTCGACCGTGTACGACCCGACCTGGAAGGGGTCGCTGTCGTTGATCGTCACCATGGTGACTTTGTCGAGCAGGCGCTGCTCCTTCAGCTTATTGCTGAGCAGGCCGAGGGTGAGGCGAGTCGCGAAGATCGGCGGGTAGTCGAGCTCCGCGATCAGGTGTGGCACGGCGCCGATATGATCCTCGTGGCCGTGAGTGAGCAGGATGCCCTTGATCTGGTCGGTCTTCTCTCGCAGGTAGGTGATGTCGGGCAGCACGAGATCGACGCCGAGCATCTCGGCCTCGGGGAACATTACGCCGCAGTCGAGGATGAGGATCTCCTCACCATACTCGACAACCCACATGTTCCGTCCGACCTCGCCGGCGCCGCCGAGAGGGAGAACACGGATTCTATTTTTCGCCATAGGGGTCTGTTGAAGTCGCTGATGCCGGCTTCAGGCGCGGGCGCGAGCTTCGTCTCCTTTCATTTTGTTGAGTTGCCTGCAGGCATAGGCTGGTTGGCCGCCCGCTGCGAGGGGCGGTCTGCGGCCGATCGAGCTGTGGCGAGCTGACGGCTCGCCTTCGTTCCGACGCGGACTGTTCCGGAGGCGCCGTCAGGCGGGCGCCTCATATCGACCGTGAGCTATGCCGAGAGCGGAGCCGCGGCCACTGTGGGCGCGGGTGCGGCCATGTGCCGCTGGATCTCGGCGATCAGCTCGTCTCGCTCCTCCACCCCTCCGTAGATGGGCAGCCGGCCCTGTCCGAGGGCCTGCCGGTGGAGAAAACGGACGAGCGGGTTGGCGATCTGGGCGACACTGTCGCCCGCGATGAGCAGCTCATCAAAAGGCTCATCGCTATCGTCGGCGCGGCGCACCCCTCCAATCGCGTCCCAAGGGATGCTGATGCGCGCGCCGATGGTTTCGAACAGCAGGCTGTCGGCGGCGGGGGTGTAGGCGGCCGCCCACTCTACCAACAGCCCCCAAAAGAGCAGGGGTGTGGCGATGATTAGCACCAGCATCAGCAGGGCTGGCACGACTTGCCCCACGCCGAGGCCGGCGGCGAGGCTCTGCTGCAGGCTCGGCCAGAACTGCAGCGGGTTGTAGCTGATCCGCAGCGTGCTGGCGAAGCTCCAGACGGCGAAGGCCCAGATCAGCAGCGCTGCCAGCAGCAGGATGAGGATCTGGCGCTTGCCGGCGGGCGAGAGGCGGTATGTCTTCATCAATAACTAAAACAAGCTCAGCTGCTCCAGCGGTGGTTCCTCGTCCTGCTTTTTCACCGTGGGCGCGGCCTGGGCGGCCCGCTCAGCGCTGGCGAGGATCTCAGGCAAACGCTGGAAGTCAGCCTCGATCAGGGGGCGGTTCTGCGGTTGGTGCAGGGCCGCCGCCGGGTGGAGCATCGGCACGATCAGGCGCCCGTCAACCCTGCGCGGCTGGCCATGAATGCGCGAGATCCGCTCGCCGGGCAGGAACAGGCTCATCGAGAAGCGCCCGAGCGTGACGATCACTGTCGGGTTGATGGCCTCAATCTGGCGGAATAGGAAGTTCTGAGTGCAGGCAGCAACCTCGTCAGGCTGCGGGTCACGGTTCTGTGGCGGGCGGCACTTCACCACATTGCCGATGAAGACGTCGCTGCGCCTGAGCCCGGCCATAGCCAGGAGTTCGTCGAGGAACTGGCCCGAGGGCCCGACGAAGGGGCGGCCCTGCCTGTCCTCGTGGTAGCCAGGGCCCTCGCCGATCAGCATTATCTTGGCGTCGGGCGGGCCCTCACCCGGCACCGCGCGCGTGCGCCCCACATGAAGCCCGCAGCGGGTGCAGGCCTTCACTTCGTGGGCGATCAGCTGTAGCGTCTCGGTTGCCGTCAATGTATGCGCCTGTTACAGATGGCGACTGCCCACTATTCCGCTCTTATTATACCGCAACAGCTATGGCCAGCACAAGCGTTGGTTGCCCCTTCCCCGGCCCTGTGCTACCATGGCTCGTGCCGCGACCCCGGCACGCCCGAGCGCAATGGAGCGCCGCACCCAGGGGTGCGGAGCGTGTAAGGAGGTCCCCTGTGATTGCGAGCACTACCCCTGCGACCAGCGCTGCGTCGCTGCAGATCCATGAGCACATTCTCAGCACCATCGGCAACACGCCCTTGGTTCGCCTGAACAAGCTGTCCCGCGGCATTCGCCCCCTGGTCGCCGTCAAGGTCGAGTTCCTCAACCCCGGCGGCAGCGTGAAGGACCGCATCGGCATCGCGATGATCGAGGATGCGGAGCGCCGCGGCCTGCTCAAGCCGGGCGGCACGATCGTCGAGCCTACCAGCGGCAACACCGGCATGGGCCTCGCCATCGCCGCCGCGATCAAGGGCTACAAGTGCATCTTCGTGATGCCTGACAAGATGAGCGAGGAGAAGATCCGCGCCTTGCGCGCCTTCGGCGCCCGCGTCGTGATCACCCCCACTGCCGTCGAGCCCGACGACCCCCGCTCCTACTACTCGGTCTCGAAGCGCCTCGCCGAGGAGACACCTAACGCCATCCTCGCCGGCCAGTACTGGAACCCGGCCAACCCCGAGGCCCACTATCGCACCACCGGTCCCGAGATCTGGCAGCAGACGGCCGGCCGCGTCAGCGTCTTCATCGCCGGCATGGGCACCGGCGGCACTATCTCCGGCACCGGCAGGTATCTCAAGGAGCGCAACCCCGCCGTCAAGGTGGTGGGCGTTGACCCGGTGGGCTCGCTCTATACGGAGTACTTCCGCACCGGCGTGCTTGGCGAGGCCCATGGCTACAAGGTCGAAGGTGTGGGCGAGGATTTCCTGCCCAGCACCATGGATTTCGGGGTGGTCGACGATGTGGTGCAGGTGAACGACCGCGAGAGCTTCCTGATGACCCGCCGCCTCGTCCGTGAGGAGGGGATCTTCTGCGGCGGCTCCTGCGGCCTGGCTGTGGCCGGCGCCCTGAAGTGGCTGCGCTCGCCGGCCGCCGAGCACCTCACCGAGGACGATATCGTCGTGGTGCTGCTCCCCGACAGCGGCAGCCGCTACCTCAGCAAGATCTTCGACGATAACTGGATGCGCGAGAACGGCTTCCTCGAGGCCTCTACCGTGGGCGACATGATCGCCGACCGTCCTCGGGAAGTGATCGCTGCGGAGGAGGGCACCAGCGTGGAGGCTGCCATCCGCCTGATGAAGACCCATGGCATCTCGCAGCTCCCCGTGATCGACAAAGACGGCGGGCTCCACGGCCTCATCAGCGAGAGCGACCTGCTCGACTACCTGCTCAACGGCGGCTCGATGGACCACAGCATCGAGGGCCTCCACGCCCACGAGGTCGCCACTGTCACGCCCGACACCCCGGTGGAGGAGCTCACCAGCGTCTTCGGCCGCAGCGCCGCCGCCGTCGTCATCGACGAGGGCAAGGTGGCCGGAATCGTCACCAAGATCGACGTGATCGACTTCCTCGCCTCGCGCAACCGGTAATTGGGATCGGGCGCGCCACACGCGCCGCGGGGCGCGCCCCGCACGTAGGGCCGAAGCATTTGCTGAGCAAGCGCTTCGGCCCTACGGCCTCCGGCCCACGCTCTACCGCCGCAGCACCGGCAGGTAGATCCGCACCCCGCCCGATCCGGGCTGCGGGAGCGTTGCGGGCGTGCCGGCGACGATGAGGTTGTTGTTCTCGTTTACCTCATCCAGGCTCCCGTCGGGGTCGAGCTGCACATAGAGCGCCTGAAGGCCGCTCTCCGCCGCTGGCAGCCCCGCCAGCTTCAGCGTGCCCTTCAGCTCGACCGCCTCGCCCGCGGCGAGCGCCGGCACGACGATACGGCCCAACGAGTGGGAGCCGGACGCGCCCGGCGGCCCATCCCACAGCTCGGCTGCGCTGGCTGAGCTGGCCCAGCTGCCCTGGTTTTCAACCCTCATGCTCAGCGGCGCGGTCGCCCCCGGCACGCGGCCCCAGCCGATCAGGGCCGGGCTCGTCGTCAGGTCGGGGAGCACGTCGACGCTCACCGCGAGGCTGTTGTCCACCCGGCTGCGCTCGGGCAGTTGCCGGCCAGGGTCAAGCTCCCAGTAGAGGGTGTGCCGGCCCGCGCCCAGCACCGTCGGCGAGAGCCAGGCTGTCGCCTCGATGGTGCTCGTGCGCGAGATCGGGAAGGCCACGCCCACATCGGCCACCCGCGGCCCGTCGGGCGCGCCGAGGCGCAGGGTGGCGCTGGTGGTCCCCGTCGCGTAGAGCGCCCCGCTCTGAGTGATGCGCGCCGCCACCGCCACGCCTTGGGGCGTGTAGGTCGTCGGCAGGGGAGCGATGCTCAGCTCCTCCTGGATGGCCGCGTAGTTGTCGCTGTAGTCCACCTCCAGCAGGCGCGGCAGGCAGAACTGCTCGCCGCAGGGCGCGTAGGCCTGGGGGATGTTGACGCCCCAGCGTCGGGCCTCCTCGGGCCGCGTGAGCGTGAAGGTGACGGTGTGGGTTGTCCCAGCCCGTATTAGCGGTAGCTCGCTCGACCGCACCAGCTCTGCCTCGCGGAACGGATCCTCGGCGTCGCCGGCGAGCAGCTCCAGGGGCATGCCGCCCACGGGCAGCTGGCCCGTGTTGCGCACGGCCACCTGCACCTGCACCTGCTGGCCCGGCCCCGCGTCCGCCGGGGTCACGGTGATGTCGGCCGGGGCGATGCTCAGATTCGCGCCGACGCGCTCCTCGACCACTCTGAGGCTGTGGGCGCCGACCTGCTGGACATTCGGCATGGCCGTGCCGTCCACGGTGCGTGTCACCGAGTCGACCTCGGCTAGCAAGTAGGCCGCGATCAGCCGATCCTTGGTGCTGTCGTTCGCGGCGGTGACGAGGACGGGTGCGATGGCCGTGGCCATGGTGGTGTGCGCGTCGGTGGCCGCCGCGGGCGGCATCACGGCGCGGGCCGCGCCCCACATCCCCGTGGCGCGGTCGTAGACGGCGTAGCCGATGCGGGTGTCGCCGGGCTCGTTCTCCTGCCAGACGAGGGCCATGTTCCCCTCAGCGGCGCGCACGAGCTGGTAGTCGGGGCGCTCGGCGGCCTCCGGCAGGGCCAGCGGCTGGGGCGCGGCGTTCCAGGCTCCGGCCGCGAAGACCATCGCGCCGGCCCGCTTCCAGACGAGCAGCGGGCTGCCGTCGGCGGCGAGGGCCAGCTGGGGCCGCTCGTCGGCCACGTTGTTGGTGCTGAGCCGTTGGGGCGCGCTCCACGCGCTGCCCTCCCAGCGGGTCACGAACAGCTCGTGGTCCTCCACGGTGCTCAGGTCGCCGTCCATGTCGCGGGCGTAGACGATCGCCGCGTGGGCGCCGTTCGTCGCCAGCTGGTAGTCCACCAGGCCGGCCATTGGCGGCAGCACTTGGGCCGCGGCGCTCCAGCTGCCGCTGCTGCCGCTCTCGGTGTAGCGGCTGAACATCAGCGTGTCGGGGCTGGCCGCATCGCCGCCGATCTGGTTGCCGGGGTTATTGATCCAGACCGCCAGGCCGCCGGTGCTGGTGGCGGCGAGCTGCGGGCGATAGCTCAGGCCGCCGCCGCTGAGTTGCAGCGGGGTGACGCTGGGCGAGTTGCCCAAGCCGACCCTGCCGGCCGCGATCTGCATGTGGCTGAGGTAGCCCTTGGGATCGGCGTTGATGTCGGGCGGCGTGGCGGTGTCCATGCGCTGCCAGACGGCCAGCAGGCCGCCGCTCGGCGTTACGGCCAGCTGCGCTCCCCAATCGTCGCGGTCGTCGTTGGTCAGCCGGTACGGCCCCTCCCAGCTGCCGAAGGTGCTCTTCCGCGCCAGCGTCAGCTCGCGGGAGGAGCCAAGCGGTAGGGCGGCCTGGTCGTGAGCCCAGAGCACGTAGGTGTTGCGGGCGCCGTACATGTTATCGGCCTGGACCGCGATCGCCGGCTCGGCCTGGGGCGCAACCACCGCCACCAGGCGCTGGTCGCTCAGGCGGGTGCCCTGCACCGGCGACTCGGCGCCTGTCCAGCGGCCGTAGTCGGCGTACTGGGTGTAGGAGCGGTCGACCGCGCTCCACAGGTTCTCGCTCGCCGCCAGCTCGGCCTCGATCGAGCTCATCAGCGAGGCCGGCACGCGGCAGTTGAGGTTGCCGCCGGCGTAGACGCAGACCACCGCGCTCTCCCGCTCGAACTGGTAGGTGCCGAGCACCACCTTGACGTTCGCCAGCAGCTTGATCTCGGTGTCCTTCAGGAAGGGCGGCGGCACTTGGATTCCCTGCACCAGTTCGCCGCCGATGCCCACGCTCGCCACGGCGGTGTCAGGCACCAGCTCAAAGACCAGGTTGGCCTTGATGCCGATGCCGGGGCGGGCCTCGCCGCTGACGAACTCGAGGTTGCCCTGGTTATCCTTCAATTTGAAGAGCAGCTCCAGCTTCGGCTCGATCTCGGCCTGTACATAGAGCTTATTGATCGCCCGGTACGCCGCCGGGCTGATCGTGCCGATGGCGACAGCGGGCCCGGCAAGCGCGGGCACCAGCTCCATCAGCGGCTCTTTGTTCTCGAGCTTGCCGGCCAGTGACAGGCTGACCTCGCCGGCGGGGAACTCGACGCCGTACTGCTCGTCGAGCACGGCCTGCGCCTTCACCGCGATCGCGCCGGTGATCGTGCTGCCCATGCCCTGGAAGGTCATCTTGCCGTCGAGCTTGCCGAAGCCCTCGCCGGTAGAGAGGATCTCCACCTCGCCGCCAGCCTGGGTATCGCTGATGCCGAGCGGCCCGCCACCGAAGAACGGCACCGCGTCCGGCACATGCTTGATCTCGGTGGTGAAGGGCGGGTTGGGGAAGCGGTAGGCGTAGCGGTAGGCCACCACCCGGTTCAGCTTCACCGCGCCTACCGCGGCGGGTGAGCCAGCCGAAACCGGCCAGCGGATGGCGGTCACCTGAGTGGTGGCCGGGTCAGAGCTCAGGTTCAGTGTGTTGCGCGCCTGCACCTGCACCGTCTGGGTGCCGGGCGAAGGCAGGCCCACGTTGGTGTTGTTGACCACCTTGCGCTGGCGGGTCGGCCCGACCAGTTCCGCCTCGTCGCCGATCTGCCAGCTCACGTGGCCGGCGTCGGCGCTGTTCCAGTCGATGTTGGCGTCGAGCTGGTCGTCAACCGACACCTGTGTGAAGAAGCGGCTGCGCTCGAGCAGCTCCACGTCGAGGTCGAGCAGCGGCTCCTTGCCCACGCCCACCAGCTGGCCCATGTAGTCCCAGCCGATCGTGGCGTTGCTGTAGTGGGCGTTCACCGGCGTGGCCAGCGGCGCGCGGCCGTGCTCGTACGGCGTGATGATGAACTCCTGCGGGATGGTCGTTACCCAAGCCACAGGGTTCGGCGGCATACACATGTAGGAGAGGTAGAGCGGGGCGACCAAGCCGCAGACGGTGCTCTTGATCTCGGGGTAGGTGCCATCGCCCACCTCGCGCTCAAGCTTGAGCCGCGGGCGGCCCTGCTCGTCGGTGAAGCGCTGGCCCTCCCAGAACTGGCTGCCCTGGGCCTGCGTCACCGTGGCGCTGATCGAGCAGTCGATGAGCGCGCCAAGCGAGCAGGTGCGGTCGCCCTGCACCGACATGCTGACCTTGCTGAGGGTGATAAAGACGTCGCCGTTGGCGAAGCCTTCGTCGTCAACGGCGATATCGTAGCGCAGGGAGTATTGTTCGAGTTGCTGGCCGGTGAAGATCAGTTCGGCCGGGGTGCCGCGGGTGTCGAAGCGTTGGCTGACGGTGATCGTGCCGCGCCAGCGCTCCACGATGTTGCGCTGGCCTTGGGCGCGACCCGGCGCCGGTGGGACTGTAGCGGCGATGATGATAAGGAGGAGGACCAGGAGTAGCGAACGGGTGTGCCGAGGGGGAAGGGGTACCGAGGGGCGATGCATGGCCGGGACGGGACTTTCTGCTGGTCGGGCAGCGCGGGCCCACCCGACGGAGTATGACGTCTCCGCACCATAGCAGATCGATCGCGGCGAAAAGATCGGTCGAAAGGGGGATGCTGGCGGAGGCTCATGCGGCGCATAGCGCCACCGGCGCCCCTTGACACTCGCCGCCGGGTATGGGAGCATGCCCGCGTCCCTGGCACGAGCGCAGCTACAAGCCTCAACCTGAAGGTGCGGCACTCGCCCTTCTCTCCGCCGCATACGTGGCTCCCTTCCCCTTGCAAGGAGGCGGGTCCAGGGGGTGAGAGGCTCCGCTCGCGCTCGCTGTATTCGCCTCACCAATGCCTGGAGGCCCCATGCCACAGCTCGATTTCACCTCCTACCTCCGCCCCCACGAAGTCGAGGCGGCCCTCAAGGGCTTCGCCGAGGAGTATCCGCAGCTCACCGCCCTCAGCAGCATCGGCAAGAGCCACGAGGGCCGCGAGA
>DAOUGF010000053.1:0-2327 GCA_034429295.1 Chloroflexaceae bacterium | reverse complement strand
TCGTGTCGATCTGAAGGGCGCCCATGCGCTTGATCGCGGCAAGGACGTCGGCTTTGCGGGCCGGGCGGGACGGCGGCTCAAGCAGGCCCTGGGCGGCGAGCAGCATGGCCCGTGCGGCGTCGAGTGTAAGCTCCACAGTCAGCTCCGAAGGACTAGTATTGACAAGGTGATCGCGCTTGCTACGCGCGCTAGGTGACAAGGAGATCGCCCTCGCGTTGCTCGGGCTAGGGGACAAGGTGACACCTATCGGTGCCGTCAGGATGTCCCCTTGTCACCTTGTCACTTTGTCATCGGTCTGCCACTCAATGTACGCGCTAATGATGGCGGAATCAGCCCTGATTCCCGGCGATGGCCAACCTGCGGTACAATGGGCGGGCGTCAGCGTGAGCAGAAGGCCATTATGCGCGAGATCGCGATCTTTACCGATACGAGCTTCGACGCGCACAGCAAGCCCGGCCATGTCGAGCAGGCGGAGCGGCTTTTCGCGGTGCGCCGAGCCTTGGATGCCAGCGATCTGTTGCCGCGGCTGCGGCAGTTCACCCCCGCCCCTGCTCCCGACGAGGCCTTGGAGGCTGTCCATGAGCAGGAGATGCTGAACATCACGCGCCGGCTGGCGAGCCGCGGCGGCGGCCAGATCGACACTGACACCTATGTGACGGCCAGTTCGTGGGAGGCGGCCACGCTGGCGGCGGGGGCCGCGATCGGCGCTGTGCGCGCGGTAGTGAGCGGCGAGGTTGCGGGCGCCTTCGTCCTGGCGCGGCCGCCCGGCCATCACGCCACGCCCTGGCGCGCCATGGGCTTCTGCCTGATCAACAATGTCGCCGTGGCCGCCCGCTACGCCCTCGACCACCTCGGCATCGAGCGGGTGGCGATCGTTGACTACGACGTGCACCACGGCAACGGCACCCAGGATATCTTCTATGCCGAGCCGCGGGTGCTCTTCTGCTCCACCCACGGCTCCCCGCTCTACCCCGGCACCGGCTCGCTCACCGAGATGGGCGATCCGACCGCCGCGCCTGGCGCCACGTTGAATGTGCCGCTCCCCTTCGGCGCCGGCGACAGGGCGTACGCCCTGGTCTTCGAGCAGTTGATCGCCCCTGCTCTGCGGCGCTTCCGCCCTCAGCTGATCCTCGTCTCCGCGGGCTATGACGCTCACTGGAGCGATCCGCTAGGCGTTACGGCCCTCTCTGTCAGCGGTTACGCCCATCTCACCAGCACGCTGATCGGACTCGCCGACGAGCTCTGCGCCGGGCGGATCGTCATGGTGCTCGAAGGCGGCTACAACCTCGACGCCCTCAGCGCCTGTGTGGTATCCTCGCTGCGGCTCCTGCTCGGCCAGGACGCCGGGCCCGACCTGCTCGGCTCGCTGGATGCCCGCGAGCCGCTGGCTCAGGTGGAACGGGTGATCGAACAGCTCAAGCAGCGCCATCCGCTGCTGGCGTGAGGCTCTATGGCAATTGCTGTGATCAACTACGGCGCGGGGAACCTGCCGAGCGTGGTGCGAGCGCTGCGGCATGTCGGCGCCGATCTGACCGTCACCGCTGACCCGGCGGTTGTGCAGGCGGCCCCGGCCGTGGTGCTGCCGGGCGTGGGCGCCACCGCCGATACCATGCGCAGCCTGCGAGAGCTCGGTTTGGCCGATGTGCTGCCCGAGGTGTTAGCCAGCGGCCGGCCGTTCCTGGGCATCTGCGTGGGCATGCAAGTATTGCTCTCAACCAGCGAGGAGTTCGGCGAGCACGCCTGCCTCGACCTTGTCGCCGGTGTGGTGCGGCGCCTGCCCGATGCGGCCGGCAAGATCCCGCAGATCGGCTGGAACCAGGTGCACTACGAGCCACCCTTCGCGGGTCACCCGCTCTTCGCCGGCATCCCCGATGGCAGCGACTTCTATTTCGTCCATTCCTACTACTGCGATCTGGACGATCCGACCATCGTCGCCGCCCGCACCGACTACGGCCTCTCCTTCCCCAGCGTGCTGATCCGCGATACTGTCGCCGCCGTGCAGTTTCACCCGGAGAAGAGCGGCAGATGGGGCCTCCAGCTCCTGAGGAACTTTGTGGCGCTCGCCGGACAGTTTGAGGATCAGGGATCAGCGACGGATGCCGGCGCGAATCAGGCATCGCCTCTGGCCCTTGGCCCTTCCTAAGTATATGGAGCTGATCCCCGCCATCGACCTCAAAGACGGGCGCTGTGTGCGGCTCTACCAGGGCGACTTCGCTCAGAGCACGATCTACAGCGACGATCCGGCGGCTACGGCGCGGCGTTGGGTGGAGCAGGGCGCCACACGGCTGCACGTGGTCGATCTTGACGGCGCCAGGGGCGGCCGGCCC
>DAOUGF010000052.1:0-6343 GCA_034429295.1 Chloroflexaceae bacterium | reverse complement strand
GGATCTGCATCCGCTCGCTGGTGCGATCCCAGGCCTCGCTCAGCAGCTCGCTCAGCGTGGCCGTCACCTCGTCGGCGGGCACCCGGTTGCGCTCCTCCCAGGCTGCGCACTGGGCCGCCAGGTCGCCGCTGTAGCCCATGCTGGTGAGCAGTGCGCGCATCTGGGCCCGCAGCCCGTCGAGCTCGGCGTCGCTGGCCGGCGCAGCCGGCACGTGGAGGAAGCCGCTGAGCTGCTCGGCGAAGGGCAGACGGCCCTGGCGCCAGCGGCAGACGGCCATGGTCGAGCGGCAGAGTTGGCTGTAGTAGAGTCGCCGGTCGGCCTCGGGCAGCGCCGCCGCCCGCTGCTCCAGCTCCGCGAAGCGCTCGTAGGCCTCGTCGTAGTCGGCGAAGTGCTCGGGTTGGTGGCTGGTGGACATG
Source organism: Chloroflexaceae bacterium (assembly GCA_034429295.1). Lineage (GTDB taxonomy): Bacteria > Chloroflexota > Chloroflexia > Chloroflexales > Chloroflexaceae > OHK40. Next base: position 5,927 of record DAOUGF010000052.1, on the reverse strand, counting down.
TTCAGCACCACCAGGCCCTCGTTGTCGCCGGCCTCGCGCCGGTAGAGGGCGTCCATCCCTAGCAGCGCGGTCGCGGCCTCCTCGCCGTAGGCGAGGGTCGCGTCGCTGAGGCGATACTCCATCGGGCTCTCCTTGCTCAAGCTTGAGCGACGATCCCGGAGCCGGGTCGCTCGCGAAATGTCGATTGTCGACTCTTTATGAGCGAAATAGAAGTCGGTAGTGGGCGGCTTGCGCCTGCGGAGACGCGCTAGCGGGCCAGCGGCAGATCCACCCAGCGCCGCTCGTGGAACGACTGCTCCACCGCATTGATCACCTCCTGCACCCAGGCGCCGTCGACAAAGTTCCCCTGGTTGCGCGGGCCGCCGTCGCGGATCTCGTCGATGAAGTCGCGGATGAGGTTCGCGTAGAAGAGCGAGCGCCACGACTCGCGGGGGTGGCCGCCGGCGGGGTAGAAGCGCTGCGGGATCTCCACCTGCTTGAACTCAACCGAGTCGGGCTTGGCGAGCTTCACCGTCTCGGCAACGCCGAACTCCTCCACCAGCCGGCAGATGATTGCACCCTGCTCGCCGTAGATGCGGGCCTCGATACCGGGGTAGTTGCCCACCGTCACGAAGCTGGTCTGGATGGAGCCGATGGCGCCGTTGGCGTACTCGCCGATGAAGATGTCGCCATCGTCGATGTTCATGCGCATCATCTTGCCGGTGGCCCGCACCATACGCTCGGGGATGAAGTTGCGCATTGTGCCCACCACCCGCGTGTAGTCAGCGCCCACCCACCAGTGGCCGATGTCGATGATCGGCGCGCCGTAGCCCTCCAGCGATGAGGTCTGGATCTTCGACTGGTCGGCGGTGTGGTCCACCTGCCGCAGCGGGTTCTGCGGGTCGAGCCACTGCGAGTTCTGCTCGTAGCCGTTGAAGATGAAGGGCCGGCCCACATAGCCCTCGTCGATCAGCGATTTGGCGAACTGCACGCCGGGGCTATAGCGGAAAGTGAAGCCGAGCTTGGTTTTGAGGCCCTTGGCGTCAGCCAGCGCGGCGGCGCGCAGTGTGTCGCGGAAGTCGTAGGCCACGGGCTTCTCGCAGAGCACGTGCTTGCCGGCCTCGAGCGCGGCCATCGCGAGCTCGAAGTGGGTATGGGAGGGGGTGCAGATATCGATCACGTCGATGTCGGTGCGCCCGACGATCTGCTGCCAGTCGTCCGTCGCCTCGGGGATGCGAAAGTGGCTGGCGAACGTATCGGCGCGCTCGCGGACGGGGTCGCAGATCGCCACCAGCTCACAGCGGGGGTCCCGCTGCCAGCCAGGGATGTGGGCGTGCTGTGCCCACGCGCCGGCCCCAAGCACCGCCACTCGTAGCTTGCTCGACTGCATGCATCAACCTTTCTCTGCTAGGGCGGGGAGAAGAAACGAGGGGGTCAGGAAACAGGGGCGCTGCAGCTGCCCCGTCAGGCCCCATCGCGAGATGAACGAAAAGATCTGAGCGCGCTACTCGCCTCGCTGGTGCGGCTCGCCGCCGATCGCGCCGTCGCGCAGCAGGCTGCGGTAGGGGGGCGCCATCGTGGCGAGGATCTGGGCGAGGGCGGGCGGCGGCCCCTGGCCGTCGGGGAGCCGCACGTAGTGCTGGAAGACCGCGCGCTGGGCGTGCTCGGGGTCGCCGGAGCGCACCGCGTCGAGCAGCAGCTTGTGCAGTGCTACGATCTCCTCGACCCGCACGTGCTCGCTCTCCAGAGTGGTCAGAAAGAGGGCCCGGATCTGGCCGTTGAGGCTGGACCAGAGCTCGAGCAGGCGCGGCGAGCCGGCGGCCTCCACCAGCGGCCGGTGGAAGTCGACGTCGCACTGCATCAGGCGGGGGGTGTCCGCGGGGAGACGGCAGCGGCCCATCTCTTCGAGCAGCGCCTCCATGCGGCTGAGGACGGCCTCGTTGAGCCGCTCGAAGCCGGCGCCGACGGCAAACCCCTCCAGCAGCGCTCTGGTGAAGCCCATATCGAGGGCCTCCTCCCGCGAGAGCCTGGTGACAAACGTGCCGCGGCGCGGCTTGCTGACGATTAAGCCCTGGCGCTCGAGCATCAGCAGGGCCTCGCGCACCGTCGTGCGGCTCACACCGAGCCGCTCAGCGATGCTCGCCTCGATCAAGCGCTCGCCCGGCAACACGGTGCCCGCGAGGATGGCTTGCTCAATCACCCGGCTCACCTCATCCACCAGCCGGCGACGGCTGGTAGCCGAGATCTGCGGCAGATCATCAACAGGCATACAATCCTTCGGGAGCTATGCGAGGAGCCCGCGAGAGGCGGGAGGCCGGCGCGTGCAGGGCGCTATTGATAAAATCGACTGTCGACATTTTTACGATAGCACAACCCCCACTTGGTTGTCAAGTCCCGCTGCGCGCCACCGCTTCGACGTCATCGGGCTGCCCGGCTCGCCGGCCTCCGAGCGGCCCGGAGGGGCGCGGGGAGGGCTTGCCCTCCCCGAAAAAACTCTCCCTTAGTCCATCATCACCGGCTGCTCCTGCTTGTGCCCGCGATCAAGGGGCAACTCGGGGATGAAGCAGGTCAGCAGCAGGCCGAGTGCAGCCAGACCGATCGCGTAGCGGTAAATCGCTGTAATACTGTCGGTGAAGGAGGTCTTGATCGCCTCGCTCACTTGCGCGCCAAGCGCTTGGCCCTCCGCGATCGCCTGGGCCTCGGACTCGTCCAGGGAGGCCAGCGCACCGGCGAGGGCCTGCTCGCGCGCCTCGGGCGGTAGCGTGTTGATGGTAGAAAGCTGCTCCTTGAGCGCGGCCGGCGTCTGCGGATTGTCGGTGAGAGTGGTGATAGCGAGCGGGTCGCCGTCGCGCAGCGCGCGGGTGAGCAGCTCGCGTTGGGTGGCGAACTGCTCCGCGATGGCCTGCTCGATGCTGGCGGCGGGGTCGGCCGCCTCACCGACGGCACCCTCGCTGCCGGCCGCCGCGCCGTTGCGCAGCGTGCTCGGGTCGAAGGTTGCGGCCAGCGCGGGGGGAAGTTGGGCCTGGATGGGGGCCAGGTTCGTGGTGAGCGCTGTGGTCAGCGAGGCTGTGAGCACAACACCGAAGACCGCCGAGCCCACCACCTGGCCGATCTGCTGGAAGAACTGCCGGCTCGCCGTGGCTGCGCCAACATCCTGGCGGGGCACGGCGTTCTGCATCGCCAGGTTCAGCAGCGGCATGGTCGGGCCGAGGCCGAGGCCGAGGGCGATCATGCGCAGGCGCACCATCCAGATCGAGCTCGTAGTCGACAGGGTCGTCAGCCACCAGAGTGCTGCCACCATCACCACCATGCCGCTGATGATGACCGCCTTGTAGCGGCCGGTGCGCTGCACGATCTGCGACGAGACAAGCGAGCTGAAGACCATGCTGAGCGTCATCGGGATGAGCGTAACACCGGCCTCGGTGGCGCTGACACCGAGCACGTTCACCAGGTAGAGCGAGAGGAAGAAGATCGCGGCAAAGAGAGTCGCGCCCACGCTGACACCGATCAGCGAGGTGAGGGCGAAGGTGCGGATGCGGAACAGGTGCAACGGCAGGATGGGTGTTGAGGCGCGGCGCTCGGCCAGCAGAAACAGCACCAGCCCTGCGGCGCTCAGGCCGAGCATGCCCAGGATCAGCGGAGAGGTCCAGGGGTGCTGCGCTTTATCGAGGGTGAGCGCGAGCAGCAGGGGCACCACCGCCACCAGCAGGGTCACCGCACCGGCGTAGTCGATCTTGGGGCGCAGGCCGCTGTGGAGCCGTGGCAGCTTCGCTACGATGAAAGCCAGCGCGACGATGCCCACCGGCAGGTTGACGAGGAACACCCAGTGCCAGCTGAACGTGTCGGTGATCACACCGCCGATAAAGGGGCCGATCACGCTGGAGAGGCCGAAGACGGCGCCAAAGAGGCCCATGTAGCGGGCCCGCTCGGCCGGCAGGAACAGGTCGGCGGGGATGGCGAAGGCGGTGGAGGTGAGAGCTGCGGCGCCGAAGCCCTGGATGCCGCGGTAGATCACGAGCTGCAGCATCGTGCTCGCCAGGCCGCAGAGCATCGAGCCGATGAGGAAGACGACGATACCGAAGAGCAGGATGGGCTTGCGGCCGTAGATGTCGGAGAGCTTGCCGTAGATCGGCACCATCGCCGTGGAGGCCAGCAGATAGCTGGTGGAGACCCAGGCGAGCAGCTCAATACCTTGGAGATCGGCCACGATGCGCGGCAGTGCGGTCGAGACGATCGTCTGGTCAAGGGAGGAGAGGAACAGACTCAGCAGGACGCCGACGAGGATGACAATCTTGCTGCGCTGGTCGAGCGTGGCAGCATAGTCGATCCGGACGCCGGGCGTAGTGGTGCTTACGGTCATGAGTGATACTCCGTAGGGGCAGATGTACTAAGAAACGAACAGTTAGGACTATCGAACTATTGGGCAACAAAAGAGGCCTTCCTGCGAGGCCCACGTGCGTCGATGCCTCTATGAATATGGCTGCGGCGTGCTGGTGCTACTCCGTGCTGCGTTAGGCTGGCTGAGGTAGCCGCAGGGCGTCGAGCACATCGGCGATGACCTCGCCGAGGCGCGTAAGGAGCTCCGGTGGGAGCTCGGCGAGGCGGCGCGTCGCCTCTTCAGAGCGAGCCTGCCGTACCTGGGCGACGATCTCCGCGCCGGCGGGGGTGAGTGTTACCAGCTTATGGCGGCGATCGCGCGCGTCCTCGCGGCGCTCAGCGAGGCCAGCTTGGACGAGCTGGTCTACGGCCTGGCTGGTGCTGCCGAGGGCCAAATTGAGGTGCTCGCTCAGCTCCGAGATGGTGGCGGCGCCGCGCCGCTGCAGGTAGAACAGCGCGGCCAGCCGCGCCATCGAGAGATTGGTGCCCTGAAGGATGTGGAGCACAGCGCCCAAACTGTGGCTGTTCAGCTCGGCGTTCAGGGCGCTGAGCAGCTCTACAGTCTGGGCTGCATGGGATACGGGCAGCTGGGTGTGAGACATACTTCGAACTTTCAAACCATTTCGACTTCCAAACATTGAGCAGGATAGCACATTAGTCGCCACCTGTCAACGGCTCGGAGTCCAGCGCAGCAGCAACGTCAGCAGGGTTCTCACCCGTCGTCAGGAGGCGCAGGCCAGTCCCTGACACCCCCGTGCCTCTAGCCTCGCCCCCGGGCCTCCACGTGCGACGGCCTTCCCATCCGAGACGGCTGGTGGCACATACCAACCACCGAGGTTGGGGAAGTGCCCTACCCGCTCGAGGCCAGGGAGCGGCGCGCCGACACATCTCCCCACTCGCCTGATTCCGAGGCACATCAACAGGGGCAGCGAGCATGTCGCTCGCTGCCCCATACTGATAGAGCACTGCGGCCGCTCAGCGCCCAAGCAGCGGTAGCAGGATGTGCTCGCTCGGGCCGAGCAGGGCATACTCGCCGGGGGCGCAGATCGGCACGCGCAGTTCGCGGGCTACTTGGTCGTGAGCGGGTGCAGGCGCCTCAGGGCAGGCATCCTCCGCCGGCACCCAACCGTCCGTCTCGCGCCGGTAGAGTGTTAGCTCCGAGCGCTTGCTGATCAGCCGGGCGTCGGCGCGGCTGTAGCGAAGGGTCAGCTCCGCCGGCTCCACGAAGCGCGCCTCTACGTCGGCCAGGCTCAGGGCGAAGCCCTGGCCGGCGAAGCGCAGCGGCCAGACGTCGTTTACCACCAGCGGGCGCAGGGTCAGAGCGCTCGGCGCACTCAGCGCACCAGGGGGCAGGCTGAGGCTGCCGGTCAGCCCTTGGGTATCGGTCAGCACGAGCGTTGCGGCCTCGCCCGGCACCACGGGCCGAGCTTCATCAAAGCGGGGCTGCTGGCCGGCAGCCCCGTGTTCCTGCCCGGCGCCAAATGCTCGCCGCACGAACTCCTTGATAGCGTGATTTGTCCCCTGCTCTGCCAAACCGAATCTGTGTGATGCCGCGTACAAAACCTCTCTTG
>DAOUGF010000051.1:0-10693 GCA_034429295.1 Chloroflexaceae bacterium | reverse complement strand
AAATACAGGAGGCGCAGCATTATAGGCGCATCGTCAACGCTCGGCTGGAGCTAGTCTGGGAGTATGGCAAGGAAGCCCTGCGAGAGCAGGGGTGTCCGTGGGTTGACCACGTCACCTACTAGCAGCGACGCCCCGCCCCGCGCCCCTGCCCACGACGGCGGGGGCGTTTTTGGTGTGCCTAAATAATGAGAATATCAATCCTGGACATTGACTAGTAAGCCAACAAGGAGCCGACATGAGCGATCTACCGATCAACACGCCCGCCGGCCCAGCCCCCGCCCGCTCCACATCCCGCACCGGTGCGGGATGTGACTCCCCCTCCGGCACCCACCCCACGCGCCCCCTGGCTTTCCAGGGGGCGCGTTGCTGTGTCAGTGGCTACCGCGCCAGCAGCGGAAGTGCCACGCGGTGACACGCCCGGCCGAGCTCGGCTGCGCGACGCTGGCCGAGCTTTCCCCTAGAAACGGCCGGGATCGGCTCGCACATCACATCGATCACTGTCAGTCGTGCCGGTAGCGCACCGCGACTCGGAGCGCCCAGAGATCGCCCACGCGCTCCGGCATCGCTACGAGTTTACATCCGTAGCGCTCCAGCACCTGCTTCATCTCAGCCAGGCATGCCTCTTCAGCGGCGGCGATGGCGTGGGCAGCCAGCTTGCGCGGGCTCGGCGGTGTTTCGGACTCGATCAGGCTGTCGGTATCCATAGTTCTCCTCACTGGTACGTCAACCAGAGCACAACGTCGTACGTACCGCTCCCGGCCGTACGCTGGAGCGCGATTGACGTGTCGGTCACGTGGATTGTGAGGCTATTCGTGCCGTCACTGGCAAGGACGGTTGAGCCCACGCCAACATTGGCCGCCCCGGACCCCGCTGCCGAGCCACCACTGTGTACAATATTGCTGAAGCATGCCACACGCCGCGTAATGGTCGCGGCGGGCAGGCCAGAAATCACCGTTACCGCAGTGGCACCAATATCTTCTGCGGCGAAGAAGATCGCTCCGCCCTGGTTCTGCGTTAGATGCAGGCGGGCGAGCGGACTGTTGGTGCCAATCCCGACACGCCCGCTTGCATCAAGGCGCATTCGCTCGACACCGGCGGTCAGCCACGCAATGGTCTGCGGTGATTGACCCGAGCGGGTGATTTGCATCCAGTTCGTCGCCGAGCTCAGCGCGTCGTTGACCGCGCGGAATAGGAGCTGTCCGCCATCAGCCGCAATGTCCCATGATCCGGCGTTGGTGCCGGCATCGGTTTCGATCATGCGGAACAATGCGGCAGTTCCGCTGATGGTTACTGCCGTCCCCGCCGTCAGGCTGCCCGACAGCGTCAGGCCATCATCGAGCGTGACACGCCCATCGAGCCCCTTCAAGTAGCGCAAGTTGTCACGCACGTGCGTGTTCATCTTGCTAGCGGTGACGACCTCCCCGAAAGACCAGGAAGCCGGTGTTGTCCAAGCCATATCGCCCCCTAGAATGCCAGGCGAGCGCTGCTATCCAGCGCATCGACTTCGAGAACCCAGAAATCGATCAAATCGGCGTCGCCGGGACTCGTATTCCAGACCCAGCGCCACTCGTTGCCGCGGATGGTGAGCGCGATCTGCTCGACAAAGACGTTTTGGTCGAGCGCGACTGACCCTGGCGGAATCGTCGCTACGCGCACGAACGTGCCGATATCCACGGCCAAAAGTGCCGACCAGGTGCCGGGCCGGGCGAGCTCGCCTTGGAGCTCGATCTGCTCAATGCGGGCCCGCGGATGTTTGTATCGATACAACAAGGCATCGGCATATGCTGCAGCCTCATTATCGTTTTCGATGAGCAGATTGTTAATCTCCAGCGTCCGCGGCCCGTAGGTCGTTGCGAGCGTGCTGTCGCGGGCCTCCTGGACGGTGCCGCCCTGACGCGCCACACGCACGACGGGATACAGGAACTTCTCGTCGTAGCGCAGCCGGAGATTACTGAACGGAACCGTTGACGCCGACAGCGTGATCCCCGGCGAAATGCCACCCAGCCAGCGCCACGAACGGCCGTGGAAGATGACCACGCCTGCGGCATTGACGTAGTAGAAGCCCTGCTCGCCCGTGGCGAGCCGCTGTAACAAGCTGTGCGCCGTCGCGCTCCCGCCCGGCGACCAGTTGGGGACGATCGTTGACGGGACTAACACCTCGCGCTCATTAGCATCAACGCCAACGGCGTCCAGGATGCGTTTGGCGGCGTCCCCCGAGCTTTCGCTCGGATAGTCGCTTGTCTCAACGCGGATTTCGGCCTGGCCCGCGTTGCCACTTGTCACCGTACGCGGCCGGATCCTGATGCGTGTGATCTCCCGCCACGCGAAGTTGCTCTCTAGCACCTGTGGCGTAGTACTCGTATCGCCTGACGTGGTGAGCCAGGCGACCAGATCGGTGGTTGTGACGCCCGCGCTCGTCGTTCCGTGGATCGTCAGTGAGCCCGAGGCCGCTTCACCGCCAGCGTGCACACTCACTTTGACTTTGCGATCCCCCCAGAACACGCCCTGTGGTGGCTGCCAGTTGAAAAAGCTACCCAGCAGATCGGCGTCGCTCGTCGTGCCCCACGGCCCATCATAAACTACCACGTCGTTAAACGGGACGTGAGCCAGCAGGGCGCCAATCATATCCGTGCAGCGCAGCGTGGTGATGGCTTGACCAACCAGCGGGTCGTAGGTCGGCGTCCAGGCCTGCGCAAAGCCGGTGAACAACGTGTAGGCGGTGTTACTCCACACCGCACGCAGCCGCACGCGGCGCATGGGCACGACGTTCGGGTGGTAGGGGCTCGTGTTGTTGAGGGGATCGAAGCGTCCGTCGCCATTTTCTAACGTAAACACGGCCGTGCCCGCCGCGTACGGGCTGAGCTCATCCGGTCGCCCGCGGCGAATGGAGAGATCATCGGTGCGCAAATAGGCGCTGATGTCAGTCCACTGATTGCTGGCTGGCACGGTGAGCGGGTTGCTCACGCCGAAGGCCACTTCGAGGATGAGTTGCGGGCGGTTTTCGTCAGGCATGGCTAGGTGTTGGTACGGAACCAGTCTTCCAAACCGATCCGAACCGTTTCGATCAGGTCGCGCTCGGCGGTGACGGTCCCAGCGATGTTGAGCACGACCGTCACGGCGCCAACACTCGGTGGTGCGGGTGCACCACCGAAGCCGAGACCAGGCAGAGCAGGCTCGTCCAGCATCAGCCCGGCCTCGAAGGCGGGTAAGGTGTGATTGAGTTGCTCGAGCGCTCGGTCAACTCCGATGAGGCCAATCTCCAGTGGCGTGGGCGAGCCAGGCGTGAGCCAGTCGGGGAGCGCGTCCCAGAGATCGCCGATCTGGTCCATCAACTCCCAAAAGGCATCCCTGACTGGCTTTACAGCATCACGCACGCCCTGCAGAGCCTGTTGCACAACCCAGATGCCTTCATTCAGGTCGGTCCACCACTGCATCAGGCCATCAATCGCCGCGGGCAGATGCTCGCCAAGCCACTCCGCGAGGACGCGCGCTCCCTCCTTGAGCTCAGGCATATATTCTTTTGCCACCGCCAGGATCTCTTCGCCAACGGGAAGGAGGGCGACGAGCAACTCGCGCTTCATCTGCTCAAAGTCGGTGCCCAAGCTCCCGGCTGAAGCGCCGAGCTCGTCGGTCGCGCCAGCGAGGTCCTCCATGCTGGTCTGCGCCAGCGAGATTCCGGCGACCGCCGCATCACCCAGATCCTCGAACTGGCTGCCCATTAGAGCAGCACCGGCCTGCATGCGGACTGTTGGGTCTTCAGTATCGGCAAGGGCCTGCTGTACCAGCGTAAAGGCATCGGCAACGGTAAGCGAGCCGTTGCTCAACCCCTCGTTGATCTCCTCCCAGCTTAGGCCGAGCTGCGCAAGTCCTTCCTGGGTTGCCGCTGAGCCATCTTGAATGCGGAGTCGGAACTCTTTGAACAAGTCGGCGGCCTTGTCTGTGCCGAGCATGCCGCCCTGGAGGCCGCTTTCCAGGACGCTGAAGAACTGGCTGGCATCAGCACCGCCGTTGGCGAATTGTGTCGAGTATTCGCCGATGCTGTCCAGGAAGTCGCCCGAGGCGTTGAGGCCACGCTGGAAGCCGCCGGCGATGAAGTTCAACGCCTCGTCCGCCGACAAGCCGAACTGCTCTTGCAGCGTGTTGACGCTGTTGAGGACCTTGGCGTAGTCCTCTCCGTAAACGTTGGAGAGCTGCAACGCCTTTGTGGCCGCGTTTGCAAGGTCCTCATCAGCCAGACTGCGCAGTTGCTGGCGGGCTTGTGCAATTGCATCAGCCCCTTCGGCAGCCGAGCCAACCAGCGCCGACGTGAAGAGTTGCTCGATCGCCGGCTTGAACGCTTCGGCCTCTTCGGCTGTGAGCCCGAGCTGGCTTTGGATCTGGCGTGTCGCCTGGTCGAAGTCCTGTGCAACGTCAAATGCGGCAACCCCGATCGCGGTAACGCCTGCTACGGCGACCCCCGCGCCCGCGGTGAGCGGGCCCGCCAGCGCGGCGCCCATCCCCTTGATATCGGGAATGCCGCCGCCAAGTCCGCCAAGGCCCTTGCGGATGTCGCCAAGAACCCCGGAGACCTGATCCTTGCCCTTGATGATGATTTCGACGGGATCTGACACAGCTTACCTGCGGCGACGAGGATAGAGGCGAGTCCGCGGGAGCGCAGGAACGGCACGGGGCGGGCGAGTGCGGGGCGTTGGAGCGTACAGCTCGCGCCGCAGCGCGCTGACCTTAGCCTCCACTTCCAGAACTGTGAGGTCGGCCATGATCACCGGGAGGGGGAGCCGCCGGACGAGCTCCCGGTTCCCTCCGTAGGCTTTGCGAGCGAGGGTGAGCTCGATGTATGGGAGGGGCGGGGCGCTCCGCTTGAGCCAGAGGCTGTCCCAGAGAGCGCCCCGGAGCGTTTTGGGTTCAACATCTCCGCAACGGCAACAAGGAACGCCCTGCGCACCTCGTTGAACTGCGTCACCGGCACGCTTGCTGTTCCACCCTCGACCACCCGGTCGAGCATGGCGACCAACTCCTGGTTGGTTTCCAGGTCGAGCGGATTGGTGAGGATCCGCTCGACCAGTTTGACCAGGGCGGGGTAGTCAGCGATCGTAAGCCGTTCGAGGTCAATTGTGACGGCCATGCTTAGCTCCCCAGGCCGGTGCTGCTGCCGGTATCGGTCTCGACAAACGCCGGGACAAGCATTGTCCAGAAAAACGGGAGCGGATCGGCAGCACCCGCATTGGGATCGGGTAACTTGAACTTGTTCACCACGACGGCGCCGGCGGTTGTGCCGTCGTTGGAGGCGGTAAAGACCTTGCGCCCGGCTTCGCCGATCCCGAGTGGCGAGTAGCGGAAGTAGATCCGTGTTCCGCCAGGAGCCTGGAAATGCGTTCGGATCGACTCGTACGCCTCACCGCTCTCCTCGGTGTAAAGACCCGTTACGCGCACCTCAACTGGCACGCGCTTGCCGGACGTTACAATGCCGACATCACCCTCGAAGGTGTAGCCGACACCGGTCATGCGCTCCTGCTCGGGCACTTCGACCATGGTGATCGAGCCCGAGAGGTTGAGCCAGGTTGAGCCGTTGGTTGAGATCTCAACATCGCACTCAACGCCAGCCGTGGCCGCGGTTGTCTGTGGCATTGTTTTGCTCCTTCTAGATGATTTCGCGGATGGTCAGTTGGGCAATTACGCCCTCGTATGCTCGGCCTGACTCGGCCGGCCACTCGAAGCCTCCAATGGCGGGGAAGCTGATCTGCGTGACACTCCATGTTGCGGTGCGTAAGCTCCCCAGGTCTCCCAGGTAGGCGCTCATGTAGAGCGCTAGCACCGGTGCTATGTCAGCGAGGCCCACACCAGCGTCTGCACCCCGCCAGAACAACATATCGTGGACAGTCCAGTCCACGACGATAACGCCGCCCTGGGTACCCTGCCGGAACGTGCGTAGGCCCTGCGTCTGGCCGGCCCCACGCCCACCCGTGGGAATGATCAGCCGCACGGGGAAGCGGTGACTGTCCACCGCGTCGGGCAGGTCTGATAGTGCGAGGCCGGGGACGTTGTAGATCTCACCGTCTAACGCAAAGCCAATCGTCCGGTCGGCGATGGCCTGGTAGATGGTAGCGAGTTGGCTCATACCAGCCTCCGTCGCGCCATCACCCGATCGAGCACGGCGCGGGGCAGCGCCATCGGCAGGATGGTGACGCCATCGCCGGTCGCCACGGGTCGCGAGAGGTCGGCCACCTGGTCTTTCGTGCGGTAGAGCCAGGCGGCGAGCTGCAGCGTCGCGCCGACGATGAGCGCATCGGCCGAGCCGTCGGCGTTCTCTGACCAGCACCAGTAGCCAGTGACTTCGATCGCCCCTTCGGGACTGTCATCGAACGTCCAGATGTAATCAGCGCCGACCTTGAGTGTAAGGCCATAAAACGGGCCGACGTTGCGCGGCTCCGTCACGTAGGCCGATGGGGGGATGATGACCCCATCGCCATTAACGACCTGCGTAATGGCGGCCGCCACATCACAGTCGAACGTCAGCGTTCGACCGTCTACGTCCTTGAGCGCGTCGAAGCGGCGTACGGTGGTGCTGGCTACCGCTGAGGGTCGCCCGATGACATCGTCCAGGATGGCTGAGGCTTCGTCCAGGAACTGTTGCAACAGCGTATCCTCAGCGTGCGGCTGGCTGGGATCGCTGAACTTCAGATATGTCTTGAATTGTTCGAGATCCGCGTAGCTCATGCGGCCTCCAACTCGGGCGCTGGCACCTCAAAACGCTCGTAGCGATAGTGGCCTGGCTCATCCGGGTCCGGCCAGATGATCTTCGGGCTCGGGTCCATGCGGATGTGGCCACACGCTACCCCGAAATGACCAACCTGCTGGATGCCTGCCTTGCCTACATCCAATGCGAAATACCAGTCGCAGGCAGCGCGGCCGGTCGCCGGCTGCCGGAAGGCGATCTGCTCCAGCACGTCCCGACGGATCAGGGTGCAGCCCAGCCCGAGACCCATCACATCGCGAACTTCACCATTGCGAGCCAGGCGCTCGGCCTCCAAGGGCCGATCCTTGATCCAGCTCGCACCGCTATCCTCGAAGAGAATGCGATAAAGCGACCAGGGATGGCCCACCCGGCGCCAGCAGTAGAGCGAGTAGGCGACTGGAGCGTCACACGCCAGCAGCTTGCTGATCGCATCCGCTGGCGGCACGATGTCATCCTCAAGCGTGAGCATGTGCGTCCAATCGCCTCGCAGGAAGATTTCACGCGCCCGGCTGTAGAGATAGAGCACGTTTAGGTTGCCGGTGCGTCCCGGGCCCTCTCGACCAAACGGCTGATCGTTGGCCATGTCCAGGTGCTCGACTGGGCATGGGGCCGCGTCGATCATGCGGATCGCGGCGACAATCGCCCGTCCGAGACGACGGTAGCGCGGAGTAACAGCGAGGATGCGCGGGGTTAGAGCCATGTTTGTGCGTTCCAATAGCAGAGCGGGCGATTAACGTAGAGGGTCTCGCAGCTATTCACCACGGTGACGATCCAGTAGCCGTCACCGTCATAGCGATCGGGAATACGATGATCGCCGATCGCCGCGCGACTCGCAATGAGCATCGCCGCGTCAACGTAGCCCACGCGGGGCGGCACAGCGGGCAGGTAGCGATTCGGGCGCCGCTGCTGGCCGACCAGGATTGCACGCTGGCCCGCTTGCTCGGCCTGACGTATGAGCGCGGGCAAGTGGGGGAGGAAGTCAGGGTGGGGCAGGTTATCATCGTCGCAGATCCAGATCCAGCCGCCAGCGATCTGCTCGAGCAACTGGTTCTTGATCACCTGCCCACCCACATAGCGCCGATTGGTATCAAAGGCCACGTGCCATTGCAGTGCAATGCCGTGCCGCTCAGCATCGCTCAACGCGGCGCTGAGGCGCTCCAGATTCTGCGGTCGGCTGCAGGCTGTGAGCACGTGGAGGATCATACGAACACAAGTCCCAAGCCGCCCCATGGGACGTGATAGGCCTGCACGATCTCGTGCGTGGTGTACTGGCGCGAGAGCTGGATCTCGCGCCACAATTGCGGCACCTGGATCTCCGGATGGCGGCGGGGATCGGCCACGATGTCGTGGAAGATGATGACCCCGCCCGTCGCGGCCATCGCGCCGTAGCGCAGCCAGTCGGCCTTGACGGCGTCGTAGGTGTGATCCGCGTCGATAAAGATCCAGTCATAGGGCCCAAGCGCGCGCGCCTGGGCGATGACCGCTGGATCCTGGCTGTGGCCCGCCAACGCCGTCAGCTTCACTCCTTTGGGCGTCCAGTCGGCATACTTCGCCCGGTTATCGGCGCGCCGGTAGGCGTAGCTGTCGATACTGACCACATGCGCGCCCTTGCGCGCTCGGCGGAGCCACTGCTTGAGCGTCCCGCCGTAGTACGTCCCAACCTCCAGGACCCGACGCGGGCGACGCTCGCGATACAGAGCGAGTAGGCGCTCGAACTCAGCCGGGCGTTGGAACACAGGAACGTCCGGGTCGCCGTCCGTCCAGTACGTCTCGCGCGGGTCCTGGTAGGGATGGTTCATGGCTAGCTCACGATCTCGGCCACAGAGGCCAGATTGCTATCCGCGGCGAGATAGCGGCTGTCGCCGGCCAGCACGCCAACGGCGTAGTCCACGTTGGCGTTCGCCACGGTCGCGGTAAAGAACAGGTAGCGGCCACCATCCACTGCGGCCGCGACCTCTTCCGCCGTGACCTCGATCAGGGCCTGCTTGGCGCTGTCGCCCGTCTCGCTGAACGTGTCAGCCGCCAACGACTTGCTGGTGATCGCCGTGCCGCCACTGGTCGAGTTCGTCGTGTTGGCAAAGGCGGTCACATCGAGCGTGCCGGTCGCGGCGATGTCGCCGACGAGGATCACCGCTAGCGCCCGGCGGTGCACAGCCATATCGATCACATCCGTGTTCACGCTGCCGGCGCCGCGCTGATCCGGGTCGATTGTCGCGACCAGGGCGAGCCGCTCAGAGAGTTTCGCGGTGTAGCCCATCATGTTCTCCTGTGATAGGGTTGTGGGGCGCGAGCCCCGCCAAGCCGGACTTAGTTCAGGTAGATGAAGGGCGCGACAGCCGAGTTCGCACCGTCCGAGAGCTTGCGCGTGCCGTTGGGCCAGGGCTGGCCATCCACGCGGTGCACGAACTTCCAGGTCATCTCATCGGTGAGGAAGGCGGCGTGCTCCGAGGCCGCGATCGAGGTCTGGGCGCGGTTGCCGATGAGGTAGTAGCTCCAGTCGATGAGCGCCAGGTCGAAGACGTTGCCGGGGGCGCTCATGAATTCGACCGGGTAGAAGGGGCAGCCGAGCATACGGGCCGGGGCGCCGTCGGTCATCGGAAACACGAGCGCCTGGTTCGTGCCGAACTGCAGCGTGCCCAGATGCTCGACAGCCAGCGGGTTGGCGAACCAGACGGCGCGGCTGTGGCTGCCAGGCATGAGGCGCGCGTACATCGCGAGCAGGTCTTCCGTCTCGTAGACGGCAGCACCCGTACCGCGGGTCACCGGGTAGGCAGCGGCGTGACCATAGATGCCCAGCGGCTTGCCCGCGCCATCGCCACGCAGGAACGAGTGAAGCCGGGCGTAGCCGACGGCTTGGCCGAAGAGCCGCGAGAGCAGTTGCGCTAGCGCCGTGGCGCTGTCGGCCTCCAGCTCGTTCGAAGCCTTGGTGTAGCCCGCGTACTTGTGCGCGTTGAGGGTGAGCGGGCGGAACTTGGGCTGTGTCTCGGGCAGGCTGCCCGCCTCCTCGGTCCAGCCGCCAACCACGCCCGCGGTGAGCGCCGACGCGCCGGTCGCCGGGTTGGCCGTCTGATCGAGCGCCGGGATGGTGAGCGTCCGGCTCGACATCGGCAGTGTCATGGGTGCACGCGGCCCAGTCAGCGCATCGATGGGGTTCACCTCGGTTGCGAACTGCAGTAGGGTCGCGTTGAACTGCGCGGGCACGAGATAGCCACCGTCGGTTCCGTCCTGCTCGTTGAGCGCCTTGGTGGACTTGTAGACCTGCTGGAGGCGCTTCTCGTCCTTGCGCTTGATCGCGAGCAGGAAGTCGCCGAAGTTCTGGATCTCACCATCAGCGGTGCCGCCGTCAGGTGTGGCCAAACCGGTCTTAACGGCTTTCTCCTCGAACTCGACCATCGCGGCCTTGACCTGCTTCAGGATCTCGTCCTCCAGCTCGCTCCTGACAAGCTGGGCGGCCTCCTGTGCAAGCTCTTTGGTGTCGATGATTTGCGGTGTGGTCATAGGTTCCTCACTGGATGGCGACGGATGATGACGACATGCGGCGCCGTCGCGCCCTGCTGTCCCTTTTGCGGGACCTGTGGCGCGGCCTCTGGCCGGGAGAGTGCTTTCACGGGGACGGCCTGTGCACGAGGCTCGGCCGGTGTCGGCGTGAGCGAGGCATCTAGCTTCAGCGGCCAGCGCTTGATCCAGATCGCCTTGCCGACGGTTTCGGTTTCAATCAAGTGCTCGGCGGTGCCACTGGACCAGCCAAGCTTTGCCAGCATGGCTTCGTACTGCTCACGGTTGTAGATCACCGCGTCGATGAGCACGCCGTCAGAGACCGCCTTGAGCGTGCCCGTGCCGATCTTGTCCTTCACGACGATGAAGCCACCATCGCGGGTCTTGAGCGGCAGCCGGTGATGAAAGTAGACGGCCGTCTCGTCACCGTCTTTGAAGTCGAAGTCGGTGTCTTTGGTGAAGAAC
>DAOUGF010000050.1:0-8951 GCA_034429295.1 Chloroflexaceae bacterium | reverse complement strand
ACTGGATAGCCGGTGAGCAGCAGGGCGAAGAAGCCCGCGAACATCACGATCGAAAGCCACTCGAAGCCCTGCATCTCGAACATGAGGTTCCCCCTGGAGACTCCTCAGCGCGGCGATCCTACTCGACGATGGTGGCGTGGTACTCCTCGATCGCCTCAGCCTCGGCGCTCGAGAGGGTGTTGGTGAGCACGGCTGCGTATTTGATCAGCTGGGAGATGGCCTGGACCAGCAGCAGCACAAACGAGACGATGATCATCGTCTTGATCGGGGCGCGCGGCAGGCCGTCGGGGTCGGGCGAGAGCTCCCACGTACCCCAGCCGCCATTCGGCAGGCGGCCCCAAGAGGCGAGCACCGGGTTGATGGTAACGACGATACCGAGGATGCAGAAGGGAATCAGGAAGAGCAGGGTGCCCCAAAAGTCGATCTGGGCGCGCCGCCGAGCGGACCATTTCGCGTAGAGGAAGTCAACGCGGACATTGACGTTATGCTTGAGGATGTAGGCGAAGCCGAAGAAGAAGAGGATCGAGTAGAGGTACCACTGGATCTCGATCGCGGAGTTGTTGGTGAGGCGCATCTGGAAAAAGCGCCCCACATAGCGGGCCACCACATTGTAGAAGCCGGCCCCGATCAGGATTATCACCAGGAAAGGCAACAACCTGCCGATAAACTCGATCACGGCGTCGATCGCGCGAGAGAGCCGGAGCAGGGCCTTCATGCGGTGCACCCTCCTGATATGGCGGCTCGGCGGAAGCGCGGCGGGGCTCTCGGCCACACCCACGGCAAAGCTCGCCGCAGCCGACGCGCCGGGCGCCGCCTCGCTCAACAGATTTCGTTAAGGGGGCAAAAGTTTGTGGCACTCATAGTACACAAGAGCGATAATCCTGTCAAAGAATATGAGTGATTCAGCAGCCACGCGCAAGCCTGCGGAGCGGCAGAGCGGCGAATCTTTCGCGCCCGCAAGCTTAGAGCTTGCGGGCGCGAAAGGTGGCTCGCTTCGAGCTGCGGGCGGGATGAAAGCTACTCGTGGTTGGAGCCCCAATCCTCAGGGGTGCGCCAGAGGCTAGAGAGGATCAGGTCGCGAACATTCAGCAGCTCTTTGGGCAGGCGGTCGTAGAGCTTGATGAACAGCTCCTCGTGGAGCAGGATCTCCTGCCGCCAGTCGTCGATATCGAGGTGCATCACCTGCTCAAACTGCTCCCGAGTGAATGGCAACTCACGCCAATCGAGGTCCTCGTAGCGGGGGATCCAGCCGATCGGGCTCTCGACGGAGACAGCGCGGCCGTGGGCCCGCTCGATGATCCACTTGAGCACCCGCATATTCTCGCCGAAGCCGGGCCAGGCGAACTTGCCGTTGGCATCTTTGCGGAACCAATTCACAGCAAAGATGCGCGGCGGGTTATAGAGGGTGCGGCCGAACTGCAGCCAGTGGTTGAAGTAGTCGCCCATGTGATAGCCGACGAACGGCAGCATGGCGAAGGGATCGCGGCGCACCACACCCTGCTGGCCTGCGGCGGCCGCGGTGGTCTCGGAGCCCATCGTCGCGGCCAGGTAGACGCCGTAGGTCCAGTTGAAGGCCTGGTAGACCAAGGGCACGGTGCTGCTGCGGCGCCCGCCGAAGATGAAGGCCTCGATCGGCACGCCCTGCGGGTCCTCCCAAGCTGGGTCGATCACTGGGTTGTTCGCAGCCGGGGCAGTGAAGCGGGCGTTGGCGTGGGCGGCGGGAGTGCCGCTCTCCGGCGTCCAATCGTTGCCCTTCCAGTCGATCAGGTGGGCCGGCTTCTCCTTCGTCATGCCCTCCCACCAGACATCGCCATCGTCGGTGAGGGCCACATTGGTGAAGATCGTATCGCGGCTGCAGCTCGCCATCGCGTTCGGGTTGGTATCGTAGGAGGTGCCCGGAGCCACGCCGAAGTAGCCGGCCTCGGGATTGATCGCGTAGAGCCTGCCGTCCTTGCCCGGCTTGATCCAGGCGATGTCGTCGCCCACCGTGGTGATCTCCCAGCCGTCCTCCTGGAAGGCCTTCGGCGGGATCAGCATCGCGAAGTTGGTCTTGCCGCAGGCCGATGGGAAGGCGGCGGCCACGTAGGTCTTGCGGCCGCTCGGCTCCTTCACACCGAGGATGAGCATATGCTCGGCGAGCCAGCCCTCCTGGCGAGCCATCACCGAAGCGATCCGCAAGGCGAAGCACTTCTTGCCGAGCAGCGCGTTGCCGCCGTAGCCCGAGCCGTAGCTCCAGATCGCCCGCTCTTCCGGGAAATGCACGATGTACTTCTTCTCCCGGTTGCAGGGCCAGGGTACGTCGGGCTGGCCGGGCTCGAGGGGCATGCCCACCGAGTGCACGCAGGGGATGAACTCACCCTCAGGGCCGAGCACATCGTAGACCTGGCGGCCCATGCGGGTCATGATGCGCATGTTGACGACGACGTAGGGCGAGTCGGTCAGCTCGACGCCGATGTGGGCGATCGGCGAGCCCAGCGGCCCCATGCTGAACGGGACGACATACATGGTGCGGCCGCGCATGCAGCCGTCGAAGAGGCCCTGAAGCGTCTCCTTCATCTCTCTGGGCGGCACCCAATTGTTGGTGGGGCCGGCGTCGCTCTTGCCCCGCGAGCAGATGAAGGTGCGATCCTCGACCCGCGCGACATCGCTCGGGTCGGAGCGGGCGAGGAAGCTGTTAGGGCGCTTGGCAGGGTTCAGGCGGATGAAGGTTCCGCTCTCGACCATCTGGTTGCAGAGGGCGTCATATTCGGCCTGAGAGCCATCGCAAAAATGCACGTGATCGGGGCGGCAGAGGGCAACCATTTCGGTGATCCACTCTTTCAGCCGCCCGTTCGTGATATAAGCCGGAAACTCCATCAATGCCTCCCTCTCTTGTGCGGCAACGCTGCCCACATGATTATAGGCTGCCTTAAGGGCCCGCGGCAATGATACCATAGCGCATCGCAGCGCCGCAGGAATGAGTAGCTAACCTTTGAGAAAATAATCACAACCTGGCGAGGCAGAGGATGGGTTGACAGGGGCGCGTGAACGTGGTAGCTTCCAGCGACCGACGCCGACCATCAGATAGACCTCGAAGCCCGCGACGCCGCTACAGCCGGGCTGCCGCGGCGCCGCCTCCAGCGCTATGATCGATCTCAACTGCGACTGCGGCGAGAGTTTCGGCCCCTGGCGGCTGGGCAACGATGAGGCCGTACTGCGCCACGTGACCTCGGCCAATATCGCCTGCGGGGCCCACGCTGGCGACCCCGAGGTGATGCGGCGCACGCTGCGGCTCTGCCGCGAGCTCGGGGTAGCTGCGGGCGCCCATCCAGGCTACCCGGACCTGCAGGGCTTCGGGCGACGGCCGCTGCCGATGACGCGGTCCGAGGTGGAGAACAGCGTGCTGGCGCAGATCGGCGCGCTCTACGCCATCGCCCGCGCCGAAGGCGTGACGCTCACCCACGTCAAGGCCCACGGCGCCCTCTACAACGTCGCCGCGGTTACCCCGGCCATCGCCGAGGCGATCGCCAGGGCGGTGGCGAGCTTCAGCCGCGAGCTGCTGCTGGTGGCCCTCGCTGGCTCAGAGTTGGTGGCCGCCGGCGAGGCGGCCGGGCTGCGGGTGGCCCGCGAGGCCTTCGCCGACAGGGGCTACGCCGCCGACGGCACGCTGCTGCCGCGGGGCACGCCGGGCGCCTTGATCGAGGACCCGGCAGCCAACCTCGCCCAGGCCCTCACGATCGTACGGGAGGGATACGCGCCCGGCCCCGGCGGCGCCCGCGTGCCGGTGACGGCCGATACCATCTGCATCCACGGCGATACGCCCGGCGCGGCCGAGCGAGCGGCACAGCTGCGGGCAGGGCTGGAAGCGGCCGGGGTGCGGGTGAGAAGCCTTGAACGTTAAGAACGTAGGGCCTGGATGGGCTGCAAGGTTGGGACGACCGACGACCGACGACCGACGACCGCCCGCAGCCTGCCCGACCGCAGTCTGTCATCTGTGGTCGGTCGTACCCAAGCCACTTCCGAACTGCACAATTATGTAGAGCCACATATATCGCTCGGAACGTGCGGCCGAGGCATTCGCCCCAGACAACGACCGTACCACGCGAGCGACTGGGGGCGAATACTTCGGCCCTACGCTCCATTGGGATCTATGCGCTGGCGCTTCTCGCATATGGGTGAGGCAGCGATCCTCGCCGAGGCGGAGACGGCCGACCACCCGGCGGCGAACCGCATCGCCCTTGGGGCCGCCGCGGCGTTGGAGGCCGAGGGGCCGCCCTGGCTTACCGCGGCGGTGCCGGCGATCGCCTCGCTGCTGGTCTGCTTCGAGCCTCTGGCTATGAGCCATGCGGCCGTTGAGGCCCGCCTGCGGGCGTTGCTCAGTGTCTCGGGAGAGGCAGCGGCGCCCGGCCGCGTGGTGGAGATAGCGGTGCGCTACGGCGGGGCCGCCGGGCCTGATCTGGAGGAAGTCGCGCAGATCCTCGGCCTGACGCCCGCCGAGGTGGTGGCGCTCCACACCGCTGAGCCCCTGCGGGTGATGATGATCGGCTTCGCGCCGGGCTACCCTTACATCGGTCCGCTGCCGCCCGCCCTGCACCTGCCCCGCCGGGCGACGCCGCGGCAGGCCGTGCCCGCCGGCTCGGTGGCGATCGCCGCCGGCCTCAGCGGAATCTACCCGGCGCGCCTGCCGGGCGGCTGGCACCTGATCGGCCGCACCGAGGCGCGCCTCTTCGACCCCACGGCCGACCCGCCGGCCCTGCTCGCTCCCGGGGATCTGGTACAGTTTGTGGCCATCCCATGATCGAGGTGATCACCCCAGGCCCGCTGCTGACGGTGCAGGATCTCGGGCGACCCGGCGCCCGCCGCTACGGCGTGCCCCAGGGCGGCGCGATGGACGCCTTCGCCCTCGCCGCGGCGAACCGCCTGGTCGGCAACGAGCCAGGCGCAGCTGGGCTCGAGCTCACAGCCGGCGGCGTCGAGCTGGCCTTCACGCGGCCGGCGCTGCTCGCCCTCGCCGGCGCCGACCTCGGGGCTACCCTGGGTGGGCGCCCGCTGCCCCTCTGGCGGGCCACAATAGCCGACGCCGGGGCGCGCTTGCGCCTCACCGGCCGCCGCGGGAGTTGGGGGGCGCGCGCTTACCTCGCCGTGGCCGGCGGCATCGGCGTGCCGCTGGTGCTCGGCAGCCGCGCCACCGAGCTGGGCACCGGCTTCGGCGGCCTCGAAGGGCGCCGGCTCGCGCCGGGCGACCGGCTGCCTGTCGGCCCGGCCTCACACAGCCTCACACCGCCCTTCGGCGGGCGCTGGCCGGAGGCGCTGCGCCCGGCCTACGGCTCGGCGCCCACGCTGCGGCTCATCCCGGGGCCCCACACCGACTGCTTCGCGCCCGATGCGCTGCAGGCGCTTACAACCACCACGCTCCGGGTCGGCCAGGCCGCGAACCGCATGGGGTACCGGCTGGAGGGGCTGCGGCTGGAGCACGCCCGCCCCTGTAGCCTGCCCTCGCTAGGCGTCATCCCCGGCGTCCTGCAGGTGCCGCCCGACGGCGCGCCCATCCTGCTGATGGCTGACGCCCAGACCACAGGCGGCTACCCTGTGATCGGCACGGTGATCGCCGCCGATCTGCCGCTCGCCGCCCAGCTGCTCCCCGGCGACGAGCTGCGCTTCGCCAGAACCGACCTCGCGACCGCGCTCCAGGCCCGGCGCGCCCTGGCGGCCGCTCTCACCCATCGGCCCGAAGCGGACGAGGGCGAGCTGCTGGCGGCGCTCGCAGGAGCGATTGAGTAGCCTAGAGCTCCTCCAGAGGCAATGCCTGGCCCGCCAGGGCGCAGCACAGCTGGCTGCCCGCCGGGTTCGCCGCTGCCGGCACCTCAGCGATGTGCCACACCGTCACGACGGCGGGGATTGTAGCCGCGCCGGAGATCCGCGCGACCGAGATCCGGTGGTGCCCGTCGAGCACGAAATACTCGTCGCCGATCTGCACAAGGCTCACTGGAGGCATCTCCACGCCGCGATACCAGAGATCCGCCACGCTGATCCAGCGATCGCGAGTGTGTTCGCTGATCGGATAGAAGGCCCGATCGAAGTCGCGGGAGCGCCCGCTGCTGCCTACGATCCGATCCAGCGGCACCACCTGCACGCCAAGGCTGGCATGCTGGCCGATCACTGTCGCCGGATCGATCGCCTCGAGAGCTCGCAGGTGACGGGGCTTGCGCCGCAGCCAGGACCAGAACTGGCGCCACCTAGCCCGCTCGGAGACCTCAGCATAGAGGTTTGTGGCCGCGCTGCGCGCGGCAAAGTCGTAGGCGTCCGATAGGTACGCACGATAGCGCTGCTCGCGGCTCAGGTATGGCTGGGGACTGTTCACGATCGTCCTTTCGATCTGCTGCCAGGCCGATCATGAGTGTACCGCGCAGGGGCGCTCGGCGCCTGCCCCGCAAGCCGGATCAGCAGGACCAGATCGCTCCGCCTTCAGCCCTACATCGCATCTCCGAGCGCAATAAGCCCCGCCCCGCCGGCGGCGGCAGGACAGGGCACAGGGGCAAGAAGCGGGTTAGCCGCGGACGCGCTACACGGGAAGCTGGACGAAACTGTCCTGGCGCTCGCGGCGCTCATCCCGCAGCCGCTCGGCCATAGTCTGCATGACTTGAACGGCGAAGTAGGGCGTCTGCTGGACAAGGAAGAGAAAGCGCGGCCGGTCGATCGGGGCGAGAGCACAGTCGGTGAGCGCGATCGCATCAGCGCTACGGGGCGAGGCGTCGATCAGCGCGAGCTCGCCAAGGAGCTCGCCCGGACCGAGGGTGGCGATCGTCCGCTCACCATCGGCGACGCGCACGGTGCCCGCCGTGATCACAAACATCCGGTCGCCTGGGTCGCCTTTGCTGAAGATCTTGCTGCCGGCGCTATAGCGCTCCACATCGTGGGCGCGCTGCAAAAGGTTAAAGCGGATCCCCATCCTGCTCTCCTTGGCTGATCTATCGTAAACGTGGAAGGCCCGCGGCCATCCATCGATAGGCCAAGGATAGCGAGGCGCCTGCACCTGCGCCTCATTCGCATGAAGGATTCCCGACTACGACAAGGCTCATGCAAAGTCAGCGGGGCTGGCGCCCCGCGCCCCGCCGTCAGGGGGTGGACGCACGCTGCGAGGATGCCTGCGGCATTCGACAGCTTCGCCGCAGCAGGTCCGGCGCTGACGTCGAACGGGTACTGCTCCTCCCGCTCTCGGCGCAGAGGGGCATGCAGCGATGGCATGCGGATTGAGGCAGGCACCGGCTTCGGGAGGGCCAAGCGGGGAGCGCGAGGGGCGGAGCCGGCTCGCAACTCCGCCCACTATGCAGGTGGTACGAGTGCGGGGCAACGCCCCGCAGGCAGCCTGTCGCAGATTCCAACGCTGCAGTGCCGAGGCGCCAGCTGCAGCTCGCCTTAGACCTGCCTGGCGACAAAGACGTTGCTGACCACCAGGACGATCAGCACGGCCAGCGAGACGAGCGGCGCCCAGCGGCCGAGGCGGCGGAGCGGGTTGCGCGGGCCGACGGCTGCATTGGCGAGGCCCGCCGCCAGAATGCCGATGATCGGGTGGAGGATGAAGGGGAAGCCGTAGTAGCGCGCCTGAGTGGGGCCGCTGGTGGCGAAGAGCAGGTAGATCCAGAGGATAACGCCGAGCGCCACCTGGAGCTCGACGAGCCGCGGGAAGATACGAGCCACGAGGCCGCGGGGCGCGTCGGGCTTGTAGGTGACGGTCAGGTAGATCGCGGCGGCCAGGATCAGGAGGGGCAGGATCATCTCGCCGAACACACCGTGAATGGTTCTGATAAGCTGCATGGTCTCATACTTTCCAGGCCGCCGGATGCGCGGCTCAAAGCGGGGCAAGGCTGTGCCGCTTAGATTGTATCTCGCTTCACAAAGCCCGTCAAATCGAGAGATCGCGCTCTAGATCGCCTCATTGCGCCTGAGCCGCTCGTAGAGCGCCACCGTCTCGGGGAGCGGCTCCATGCCGAGTTCATCGCGAAGCGCCTGGACGCAGCGGCTGTAGCTGCGGAGGGCCTGGGAGCGGCTGCCGGCGCGGGCATGGGCGCGCATCAGCGTCTGGTAGGCCTCCTCGTAGCAGCGGTCGCGCCGGAGCACCTGCTCGCAGAGTTGCACGGCCTCAGCCTGGTCGCCCTCGTCGCTGAGGCGCTGGGCGTAGCTCACAGTCACCGCGAGGTAGCGGGCGAGCAAGCGCTCGCGCTCCTCGATCGTCCACGAGTCGTACAGCGACTCGGCGAGGTAATCGCCCCGGTAGAGCTGGACGGCGATCTGAGCGTTGCGACGGGCGAACTCCGGGTCGTCGCCGGTGGCCCCTGCCGCGGCTCTGAGCTCGAACTCATCCACATCGATCCAGACGCCGTAGGAGGGCGCGAAGCTGTAGGCGAGGCCCTGGCGACGGATAAAGAAGGGGGCAACGCGGGGCGGGCGGGTAGGCTCAAGGGCCGTGTTGAGGGCGTTGAGCGTCACCTTAAACTGGCGCTCGGCGGCCTCGAGATCGGCCTCCGGCCAGAGCCAGGCGCAGATCTGCTCTCGCTGGATCCACTGACCGCGGTAGGTGAGCAGCAGCTGGAATAGCTGGCGCGCCTTCTCCCGCTGCCACTCGCGGGCATGGATCTCCTGAGGCCCGCGCCAGACGCGGAAGGTGCCGAGCATCTGCACCCGCAGGGTATAGCCGGGGTGATAGTCCTCCACCGTGTCGTCGGCGGCGATCGTGGGGAAGCCCTGGCGCAGCAGCTGGCGGGCGAGTTCGGCGTAGCCGGGGAGGGCGCGGGCACGCAGGAGCAGCGGCACGAGAGTGGCCATGTCCCGCGGGCCGAACAGACTCGGCGCCACCAGGATGCCGGCGTAGGCGTGTTGCTCCACCGCCTCCAGCAGTTGGCCGATCGTACGATCGGCGGCCGGACCATCGCCGGTCCGCAGGGCGTGGATGGCGCGCCAGAGGCTCACCAGCG
>DAOUGF010000049.1:0-2996 GCA_034429295.1 Chloroflexaceae bacterium | reverse complement strand
CGCCATCATCCGCTCGCCCGCGGCGCGGCCCGCCGCCGAGCCAGCTTCGCGAACGCCGAGGAGGCGCGGGCCCGCTACCAGGGCCGCGGCCTCTTCGCCGCCTTTGCGCCCGAAGCGCTAGAGGGCTACCTGGAGGGCGGGCTGCGGCCGGCCCCCGATGGCGGGCTGACGCTCGCCTGGCCCCGCGAGTGGGAGGCTCACATCTTCTCGCTCGCGCCGGTGGACACCTGGCGAGCGGTGCAGCGCCTGCGGACGCCGCTGCTGCTTGTGCGCGGCACCAACTCCGACATGCTGATCGACCGCTCGTGGCGAAGCCTGCGACGCATGCTGCCTCACGCGCACATGGTGGAGATCCCCGGCGGCCATATGGTGCCGATGGAGCGGCCAGCCGCTGTGGCGGCGGCGATTCTGGAGTGGGCCGACGGCCTCGGGCGCTAAGCTGGCACAAAGCTTGCAGAGCGTATGGTAGAATCGACCTACCGTTCAACCCTGCACGAGAAAGCGAGGTGCGCAGTGTTCGCCATCAACGGGGTTGAGTTTTCGCTGATCGAGATCCTGGTGTGGCTAGTGGTGGCCGCTATCTGCGGCGCGATCGGCTCGGCGATCGTTGGCTACAGCCCCGGCGGGCTGCTCGCCTCGATCGGCGTGGGGCTGCTGGGAGCGTTCATCGGCACCTGGCTGGCGCGCGTCCTCGGCCTCCCGGCGCTCCTGACGCTCACCTTCGGCGATGTGCAGATCGAGCTGGTCTGGACGATCCTGGGGGCGGTGATCCTCGTGGGCCTGATCGCATTGCTCAGACGAGGCGGCTACCGCAGACGCTACCGGCGGGCGTAGGGGAGTTGTTTGGATCGCGAAATTCGCGAAAGGTAGCGAAAAACGCGAAACGAAGGTTCGAACCATCGAAAGGGAAGACGCGAAAGAAGCGCGCGAAGGGAACACGCGAAAGATCACCTGATGGCGCCGGACGGCTACTGCCGCTCTAGCAGGTAGAGGCCGACATCCCTGTCGCGAGCGAAGTCGGTGGCGACGAACCCGGCGGCAAAGGCCGCGAGCGCGAGGGCCCGCACCTGGTAACGCCAGGCGCGGGCCTTCGGCATATCTACGGCCTTGAGGGCATCGATATCGGCGGGGATCTGGATGAGCAGACGCTCCACCGCGGGGAGCTCAGCTGGCGCCAGCGGGTCCGGGTTTGCGAGGGCGGCTGAACTGCGCAGAGCCGCGATGTCGAGCGCGGGCGGGCCGGCGGCCTGCCGCTCTATCACACGGGGCGAGGCGAGCCACCAGTCCACCTGGAAGCGGTCGCTCGGCAGCTCGCCGGCGGGGTCCTCCGGCTCCGGGCCGTAGAGGTTGGGGAAGTAGCTGTTGCAGACGGCGCCGAGCTTGGAGATGTTCAGGCGAGCGTTGCGGCTGATGAGGGGGTCGAAGGTCCAGGTCATGCGCTCGAGGCCCTGGGCGAGCACGTGCTCGCGCTGGGCCCACTTGAGGCGCTCGCCGATCCGGGCATCACGGTAGGCGGGAAGCACAGCGGCCATGTGGGAGGCGTGCTTGAGGCCGCGGGCGTCGCGGGCGAGAAAGCCGAAGACGAAGCCGACCATGGGCGCTCCAGGGGCGGCGGTGTCGAAGGCCCCGAGGAGCAGCCCGCCGTTCTTCTGGGCCGTGAGCAGCATGTGATGGGGCACCGCGCCGAATTGGCCCCAAATGACGCGCTGGATCTCCTCACAGGCCATGTATTCGGCGTAGGTTGAGAGGGGGCGAATCTCGATGGTCATAGCAGAACCACCATGTCATCGCGGTGGACCACCTCGGGCCCGTAATCATACCCGAGGGTCTCGGCGATCTGGGAGGAGCGGAGGCCGCTGATGGCGCGCACGTCGGCGGCGCGGTATTGGGTGAGGCCCCGGGCGATCTCGCGACCGTCGGGGGCGTAGATGCGCACGGTCTGGCCGCGGTCGAATTCGCCCTCGACAGCGGCGATGCCGGCGGGCAGCAGGCTGCGGCCCTGGCGCACAAGGGCATCGACGGCGCCATCGTCTACGACAATGCGGCTGAGGCGGGCGGTCTCGGCGAGAATCCAGCGGCGCCGGGCGTCGGGATGGGAGCCCGCGGCGGGGAAGCGAGTGCCGATCGGCTCGCCGGCAGCGACGCGCAGGATCACATCGGGCTCTGCGCCGGAGGCGATCACCACGGTAGTGCCGGAGCGAGTGGCGAGGTCGGCGGCCTGGATCTTGGTACGCATGCCGCCGGTGCCGCGGTCCGAACCGACACCGCCCGCCATCGCCCAGATGCGCTCATCAATGACGGGCACCTCAGGGATCAGCTCGGCGGCAGGGTCGGTGCGAGGGTCGGCGCTGTAGAGCCCGGCGATGTCGGTGAGGATCAGCAGCAGGTTGGCGTCAACCAGGCCGGCGACGAGAGCGGAGAGGTTGTCGTTGTCGCCCACGCGGATCTCGGCGGTGACGACGGCGTCGTTCTCGTTGATGATCGGCACGATGCCGCGCTCGAGGCAGAGGGCGAGGGTGTTGCGAGCGTTGAGGTAGCGACGACGGTCACGCAGATCGTCGCGGGTGAGCAGCGCTTGGGCGACCTGAAGCCCGTAGATCTCGAAGAGCTGCTCGTAGAGGTGCATGAGGCGGCTCTGGCCGACGGCGGCGAACATCTGGCGGAGGGGCACGCTGGCGCGGGCCTTCTGGCGAGTGGTGGCGCCGAGGCGCTCCCGGCCGGCGGCCACGGCGCCGGAGGAGACGAGCACGACCTGGTCGCCCCGCTCGCGGAGGGCGGCAACCTGGCGGGCCAGGCCGACCATATACGGGCGGTTGAGCCGGTCGGTGCCGGCGGTGAGGACGCTGGTGCCGAGTTTAACGACGATTCGCATGGCTGCCTTCTAGAGTGCTGGCAGCATTGTACCGCAGAGCGGGTGGGGCGCTGCCGCCCCGTGCCCCGGCGCAGGGCGGAGCGCCTCCTATCGATCGTAACTACTGTCCAGATCAGTATAGCGC
>DAOUGF010000048.1:0-1593 GCA_034429295.1 Chloroflexaceae bacterium | reverse complement strand
GTAGCCCGGCCTCGCACCCGCAGCAGATCGGCAGGAGTATGCGCTATCACTCGCTCGCCGACGGCCCAACGCCCACCTGGCTCACCGCCGTGCTGCGGGAAGCCGGCGCGCTGCGGCGACGTCGCGGCCTTCCGTGACTGGCGCTGCGGCGAACTGCTTGGCCTACCCGACCTGTGAGCAGAAAAGCATCGGCCCGGCGACCGATAGACGCGGCGCCGCTCCTCCGCTACAGTAGGCCTACGTGCACCAGGCGCGCCCGACCCGCGGAAAGGGCTGAGCCCACTGCGCCCGCCAAATCTGCGGCACCTCTTTTCTGCCTGTGAGCGGGTCCCAGGCTGCTGAAAGGAGGTTCGCCATGCCCCGATCGCTCCCCTCGCGCCCCAGCCTCGAGCAGTTACGCCGCCAGGCCCGCGACCTACTCCGGGCCCTCCGCAGCGGCGACAGCGACGCGCAGAGGCTGCTCGCCCAGCACCTGCCCCAGGCCGATCCCCAGCAGGCGATCCTCGCCCAGGCCCTCCTGATGATCGCCCGCGAGCACGGCTTCGCCAGCTGGCCGCAGCTTAAGGCCCACGTGGTGGCGCGGGCCGCGAGCCGCCGGGAGCTTGCAAGGCAGCGCCGGCAGCGAGCGCTGCTGCGCCGCGAGACCGAACTGCGCCGGATCGAGGGACTCGCCGAGCCACTCGCGCGGGCGGCGCAGGCTCAGGATCTACGGACACTCTTCGCCGCCCTGATGATAGGGGCCCGCGACACCGAGCGCGTGCGCGCTCTGCTGGTGGAGCGGGGTCTGTTCACGACGGTGGTGGACTCGCTGCTACTCGGCGTCGCTCACCAACAGGCCAGGGTGCGCTTCCTGGCGGCCCAGGCGCTGGATCACTGGGCCGACGAGCGCTGCGCCGCGCCGCTGCGGGCCCTGCTCCACGACCCGGTGCCCCGCGTGCGCTGGGCCGCCCTGCACTCGCTCCAATGCGAGGAATGTAAGCTCGCGCCCCTGCCCCAGACCGACCTCAGCGGGGAGCTGATCGGGCTCGCCCTCCATGACCCGAGCGTGAAGGTACGCCGCGTCGCCACCTACGAGCTCGGTCAAGCCTGCGCCGACGAACGCGGCCGCGAGGCCTTGGCGCAGCTCGCGCAGGATCCCGACGCCACCGTGCGGCGCAATGCGCGCTCTGCCCTGGCGCGGCTGTAGGCCTTGCAGCAGTGCCACCTGCGCGGTGCGCGGCTCTGTGGGGCACGTGCCCCCACGCCCCTGCCTGTTTTGTCAGGGGGCGGACGCACTCTTCGAGGATGCCTTCGGCATTCGCCACCCCGACCCCCCCCGCGCCAGGGGCCTCGCCCCTGGACCCCAAGCCGGAGGCCAGTGCCGTGCCGCCGCTGATCTGCTACCTCATCTCATCGACAGGCTTGAGCCTTGGCCAAGCGCGGTGGCCCTCATCCGCTGGTTGCGCCCTGCACGTTCCGGCGTGCCAACGGCAAGCTATCCAGAAGCCGGTGTGCGGAGGCGGGCGGCACAACCGATGCTCGGACACCACCCCGACCGGAGATCCGCCGCCGGCCGAGGCGGATGGCTCTGCCCGACAATGAGACGGGTACGCC
>DAOUGF010000047.1:0-3200 GCA_034429295.1 Chloroflexaceae bacterium | reverse complement strand
AAAGACGATATGAAGAACGCCACCGGCCTGCGCGTCCCCGCCGAGGCCGTCGCCGCCTTGGGCAAGGGAAAGCGGCCGCCCGTCACGGTGAGCCTGAACGGCTACACCTACCGCAGCACCGTGGCGGCCTACGGCGATTCCTTCGCGCTGCCCCTGGCGGCTGAACACCGCGAGGCCGCCGGCGTCAAGGCCGGCGACGAGGTAGAGGTGACCATCGAGCTCGACACCGAACCGCGCACCGTCACGCTCCCCAACGACCTCGCGGCGGCTCTTGAGGCGCGGCCGGGCGCGCGGACCGCCTTCGACGCCCTCTCGTACTCGCAGCGCAAGGAGCACGTGCGCCAGGTCGAGACGGCGAAGGCTCAGGAGACGCGCGAGCGGCGCATCGCCGCGATCGTCGCGAAGCTCGGCGGCTGAGACAAAACACCGGCGATTCTCGCCGCCATAGATTGTCGATCCTGGGCCGCGCCCAGCGACTACCTCATGCAACGGCCATCCGCGCACACTACGGAGGAGCGCATGAGGTACGTTCTACTGGCCTACGGGGACGAGCGGCTGCTGGGCGCTATGTCGGCGGGGGAGCGTGACGCCTTGCGGAGCGCCTCCCTGGCCAATGAGGAGGCCCTACGCCTGAGCGGCCGCCTCCTGAGCGCGGCCGACCCGCAGCCCAGCGCCGCCACAACCGTGCAGATGTGTGGCGACCGGCTGGTCGTTGCCGCAGGCCCTTGCGCCGGGGCGCAGGGGCTGCTCACGGGCGTCTTCGTCATCAGCGCCAGGGATCTGAACGAGGCCATCCAGGTGGCCGCCGCCATGCCCCTGGCACGCGCCGGGCCGATCGAGGTGCGGCCGCTGCTCGATCCCGCCCTGTAACCGCAATTCGCCCACAGCAACAACAGCAACTGAGGAGCGCACAATGATTAGCACAACCCCGCAGACCGGCTACGCCCCCGTGAACGGCCTGCAGATGTACTACGAGATCCACGGCGCGGGCGAGCCGCTGATCCTGCTCCACGGCGGTTTTGGTCTCACCGGCATGTTCGGCGCGCTGCTGCCCCAACTCGCCGCCGGCCGCCAGGTGATCGCCGCGGACCTCCAGGGCCACGGGCGCACCGCCGATATCGACCGCCCGCTCCGCCTCGATTGGCTGGCCGACGATATCGCCGCGCTGATCCGCCACCTCGGCCTCCCCCAAGCCGACGTGATGGGCTACTCCATGGGCGGCGCCGCCGCGCTGCGGGCCGCCATCCGGCACCCTGAGCTCATCCGCAGGCTTGTGGTCGTCTCCGCGCCCTTCAAGCGCTCCGGCTGGTACCCCGAGCAGCTCGCCGGCATGGAGCAGATCAGCGCAGCCTTCGCCGACGCCATGCGCGGCACGCCGATGTACGAGGGCTATGTCGCCGTGGCGCCGCACCCCGAGAACTTCCCGACCCTCTGCGAGAAGATGGGCGACATGTTGCGCCAGGACTACGACTGGTCAGCCGAGGTGGCGGCCCTGCCGATGCCCGTCATGATCGTCTGCGGCGACGCCGACGGCCTGCCGCCGCGCCACGCCGCCGAGTTCTTCGAGCTGCTCGGCGGCGGCAAACGCGACGGCGGCTGGGACGGCTCCGGCATGTCCCGCTCCCGCCTCGCCATCCTCCCCGCCACCACCCACTATGATATCTTCAGCTCCCCTGCCCTGGCCGCCGCCGTGCTCCCCTTCCTCAATGAGTCCACGCCGGAGCGCCAGGCGACCACTGCCGAGGCCAGCCATGCCGAGTGAGCCACATCCCCATGCCGGTGCGGAGAGCGACCTGCCGCCACGGCTGGCCGCCCCGGCCCGCCGCGCCCTCACCGCCGCCGGCTACCTGCGGCTCGAACAGCTCGCGGGGGTCAGCGAGGCCGAACTGCTGCAGCTGCACGGCATGGGGCCCAAAGCGCTGCGCCAACTCCGCGAGGCCCTCGCCGAGCGCGGGCTTTCCCTCGCCGAGGGCTAAATAGGGCCGAAGCATTTGCCGCGCAGCGCCGGTACCACACGAGCGCTGCGAAGCGAATGCTTCGGCACCTGTAGAAGTCCCCTACCTCGACTCGCGCAGCGGCTCGCCGTGGCTGGCGTTGGGGCGCCCGCGCCCCCAGTACGCCTTAGCGTCCACGCTCTCCGGGGTAAAGCCCCGCTCGAGCAGCGCCGCCCGCAGCGCCGCCACCACCGAGACCTCGCCTGCGACATAGGCGTGCCCTCCCTCGGCCGACCAGTCGCCAGCCTGCACCTCCGCCAGCAGGGCGGAGGCGTCGTTGGGCGCGCGCCCATCGCGGTGCAGCCAGCTCCAGCGCAGCTCCACGCCGGCAGGCGAGGGCACGGGCAACTCCTCGGCGGCGTCGGCCACCTCAGCGATGGCGATCGCCCGCGCCCCGGGAGGGAGCGCCTCGATCATGGCCATCATCCCAGGGACGGCGACCTCGTCGCCGATGAAGAGGTGCCAGGCAGCATCCTTAGCCAGCGTGATCTTGCCCCGCGGGCCGATCGCCTCGACAGGATCGCCCGGGCGCAGGCCGCGGACCCAGCGGGCGCCGGGGCCGTTGGTGTGGACAACCGCGTGCAGATCGAGCAGCAGCGCCGCCGGGTCGAAGCTGCGGATCGTATAGCGGCGGCGGATCATCCGGCCGCCCGATGTATCCACCAGCACCATCAGATCCTGGCCCGGCGCATAGCTGAACTGCGCCAGGTCGGGGCCTGTCAGGCGCAGACGACGGATGCGGGGCGTGAGCTCCGTAGCCTCGGCCACCGTCAGGGAGAGTTTGCGTAACTCGGGCGCACGGGCAAGAAAATCGGCGTCGCTCCTGTCGCCGCCGGGGAAGGTCGGAACCATCTCGGTCATGGAAGTCCTCCAGATCGCGCTATGGGCGGCTTCGGGATGGTGCACGGAGCTGTCTCTCGCCATCGCCCTCAAGCTTGGGGTGGCGAAGGTGCGCCGATATGCCAGCCTTGCGAAGTAATCCACGTAAAGCAGAAACTCCTGTCACAGAGAGCATACCAGATCCCTGCGGGGCTGATGCAAAGTCGGCGGGGCGCTACCCCGCGCCCCTACCACCTGCACGGTGGGTGAGGATGCGAGCGGGCTCTGCCCCTCGCGCTCCACGCCGAGGTTTGGGGGCGTGGCCCCGAAGCAGTACCACCTGCACGGTGGTGAGGATGCGAGCGGGCTCCGCCCCTCGCGCTCCCC
>DAOUGF010000046.1:0-4658 GCA_034429295.1 Chloroflexaceae bacterium | reverse complement strand
GGCGCGGAGCGCCAGCCCCGCACAGCGACCTCAGCCGCCCCCGGCGGCAAAAGTTCGCTCCATCAACTTCCGCATCCGCACCGTGGGGTTGTTAGGCTCGTAGAGCACATCGTCCCAAGTGAGGGCTTGGCCCGCCACCACAGCGCGCCGCATCGCGATCCCGTGGGCCAGCCCGATCGGCAGCAGCCCCGCTGCCAGCGATCTGGCCGCCGGTCGCAGGAGGCCGTAGACCATCGAGCGGCCCTCCCCGTCGAGCCGCTCGCCCACACTGAGGTTGCGCGTCGCTACAGCAACTACGTCGCCGTGAAAGGCCGTCGGGCGGCCTGTGGGCTCGCCCCGTAGCCCCACGCGCAGCACGCTCACCGTAAGCTCCAGCCCCGCCAGGTGGTAGGGGCGGTAGAGGGCGCTGTAGCGCCCCGTGCTGTCGGTGGGCAGGCCCAGATCGGCGAGACAGCGGGCCGCGTACGCATTCGGCGCCGCGAAGCTCACGTACACGCCCCGGCGCAGCTCCCGCTCAACGGCGCTGCCGTCGCGGCGCAGGCCTGAGAGCACCTCGACCGTGCCGCTGTGGGCGAGCGCTCCGCCGTCGGCCTCCGGCCGGCAGACGTTCGGCAGTTCGTCGATGCCGCAAGGCGGGAAGCGCAGGCCATCGGGCTGAGGGGTGAGGCCGCAGGCGTTGGCGACCGCCGCCATCTCGATCGCCGTCCTCGTTCTCTCGATGAGCGAGTTGAGTATCTGCGGGTTGAAATCGCCGGCGGCCGTCTGCTCAGAGCTGCGGTCGTCGCGCTCCCAGGCCGTCTCGGGCGTGGAGTTGGGGGCGACCGGTAGGTAGTCGCTGCCCCTGCCGGCGCAGACCACCTCGAAGCCGCAGGCCCGCGCCCACTCCACCAGCTCGACGATCAGGGCCGGCCGGTCGCCGTACGCCAGCGAGTAGACGACGCCCGCCTCCGCGGCACGGCGGGCGAGAATAGGCCCTGCTAGAGCATCGGCCTCGACGTTGACCATCACGATATGGCGGCCGTAATCGATCGCCAGCAGGCAGTGGGCGATGCCCGCCGCCGGCGTGTCTGAGGCTTCGACCACGACCTCAAGGCCCTGAGCAGCGATCAGGGCCGCTGCATCATCGCCTACATGGGTTGCGCCTGTGGCGAGGGCCTCGCTCAGGCTGGCGGCCAGGAACTGCTCGTCGGGCCAGCCGGCCCGCAGGAGCGCGGCGCGGGCCCGCTGCGGCGCCGGATCCGCCACGCCGAGCAGATGCAGGCCCTTCACGCGCCTGACCTGGGCCAGAAACATCGTGCTGAACTTGCCGACGCCGATCAGCCCGACGCGTAGCGGCCGTTCCGCGGCGGCGCGAGCGGCGAGCAGTGAGAGCAGATCTGTGGTCATGGCGTCTCCGCAGAATCCTTAACCGGTCGGCTCGCCGCCGCACCATCGTTCGATTGCTGCATGCCAGCCGGCCTCCACCGCCGCCAGCGGCGCGCCGACGAGCCGCGGCCAGTCTCGCAGCCGGTACGAGCCGTCGCGGTAGGCCGCGGCCACGCGCCTTAGCCCTTCGGGATGCTCGGCGAGCAGATAGTAGCTGAGCGCCCAGGCCCCGTCGTAGTCGAAGCTGCCGAAACGATCATAGCCCTCGCGCCGGGCCAGCAGCCCGGCCAGCTCGGGCGGCGCGGCTAGTGTGCAGAGCCGGGCCAGCTGCGCCGGGCGGGGCGCGGGCGTGCCATCGGGCCCTAAGCCAGCCATCAGCTCGGCCAGGCCCTCGTCGAGCCAGCCCTTCGGTTCGTTGTGGTAGCCGGCGCTCAGCCAGCCACCGGGGAAGAGCGCGCGGCTGGTGAGATGGTGGGTCAGCTCATGGCGCATCGTCTCCGCAAGGGTATTCTCGCTTTGGGCCGCCGTGCGCTCATGGGTGTAAAGCGTGGCTGTTGCCTCGTCATAGGTGCCGTCCACATCTATCGGGAGAGAGGTGAAGGCTCGCATATAGTCGCGGTACACACCCTGGCCAGAGAAAATCATAATGCGCAGTGGCGCCTCCCCCTCGCCGGGGATGGGCGCGACCAACTCTGGCCCCAGGATTGCGCCGAGGGCCGCCTGCACCCGCTCTGCCTCGGCGAGCAGCTCCGGCAGCGCCTCCCGTGGCGCCCCGCTCCACAGCTCGATCCCCTCGCCGGTGAGCCGGTGGGGCAAGGCCAGCGCCTCGTATGCGGTCTGGAGCTCGGCGAGGTGGGTGGCGCTCCCCGCCAGCCTGTCGCGGGCGCGAGCGATAGCGGCCCGAGCTGTGAGCGAGGTCGGCTGGCTCTCGACGATGCGAGCCATAGGCGGCGCGGGCGTGTCCGGCGCGAGGGCGAGCGGCGGCTCTGCCTCCCAAGCGGCGGCGAGCGCCCGCTCAAGCTTGGCGCGTAGCTCAGGCGTCAGCTGATCGCTGCGCAGCCGGGCCACTGCCCCGGCCGCAGCAGCGCGCACCCCAGGGTCCGCTGAGCGCAGCCCGCCCAGGATGAAGGCGGCGTCGGGCTCCGCGAGCGGCCCGCTGCGGGCGTAGATCAGGCGGGCCCGCGCCAGCGCTGCCCGGTAGCGCAGATCCGGCGCCAGGGCCGCGTCGGCGGCTGCCCGCTCGAGCCCCGCCGCCGCGCTGAAGCTCGGGTAGAAGAAGCTGTCCAGCAGCCAGATCGCATCCTGGACCAGGAAGTTATCCTGCTCGGTCGCGAGGATCTCCTCAAGGAGCTCCTGGAGCTGAGCAGCCCGCAGTCGCAGCACGAGCTCGCGGGCGCGGCTGCCGCGGGGCGCCTCCGCGAGCCGGCCGAGGGCTCGCAGCCCGTTCCGCCTGACCAGCGCGTTCGAGCCGTTTGCAGCCATCGCCAGCAGCCCATCGGCGACGGCGACATCGGCGCGTGGCCTCAGGGCCGCTGCGATCGCTTCGGCGCAGGCATACGTGGCGCCCTGCAACTCCTGGAGCAGCGCCGCCTCATCGGCATAGCTCGCCTTGGGGCAGCCTGGCGTGAGCGCGGGGCCGGCCACCGGCCGCGCGACGGCGAGCGGCAGTGCCGATGAGTTGCACACCAGCGCGAAGGCCGTTGCGAGGATGGCTGCTCTTATGCGAGGCGGCACGGTGAGCGTGGACAAGGAGACAAGGGGACAGGCGGAGAAGGAGACAAGGGGATAGAGGGAGAAGGGAAGATGGGCCTGTCGATACCGGCAGGTCTCCCCTTGTCCCCTTGTCGCCAGCCGGTGAGTGGAGCGAACACGGCGGCCCCCTTGTCCCCTGGCCGGAGCGTAGCGAAGGCAATCACCCCGTTATTCGCGGACCGGCGGCTCCAGTACGCAGACGGCCCGGCGATAGTCGAGGGTCACGCGGGCGAAGCGGGCGAGGATGCCGTTACCCAGATTGGCGCGGCCGGCTCGTCCAAGATCGCCGGCGCGGCTCTCAGGCGCGTCGATCGACACATCGGCTAACTCGAACGGGCCCAGGCGTAGAGCGGCGGCCGTGCCCTGCAGCACCGCGCAGCCAGCCACGAAGCCCTGGCCCACGCCTTCCGCGCCTGTGGCGCCGTGGCGCAGCCCGGCGCGCTCCGCCAGGTCGGGGCCGAGGGTGAGATCGCTGTTCGAGCCCGTGTCGATCGTCACGAGCGGGAGCGCTATCGCCCCCTCGCCCGCCGGCGGGCCGGCGTCGAGCAATGTTGCGTCCGCGATAGCCGGAAAGTGCTCGAAGAAGCTGAGGGGCAGCGCCGCCCCGCCCGGGCCCGGCTCCTCGAGGTCGAGGTCAGGGTGGCTCAGATGCAGCATCCCACCGGCATAGTCGATCAAGAGTGTGAGGTTGCTCAGCACATTGTAGCCGAGCACCAGATCGACCTTAAACGGCATCTGGCTGAGATCCACGGCAAGCAGATAGATGTCCCGCAGCGTGAGCTCGCCCAGCCGCAGCCATGGCAGCACCGTCTCGGTGAACGGCACCTCGTTGCTAGCCGCATCGGAGCCGAGGGCGAAGTCGCCGAGGCGCAGCCCAAGGCGTCGGGCCAGCCCCAAGTCGATCGCCGAAGGGTCGGTGCCGGTGTCGATCAGCACATGCAGCGGGTGCCCACCTGGCCCGGCCGCCACGCAGCGCAGCACCCGCGGGCTGAAGTGCAGTGGCACCGCCGTGGCCCCGCTCCGCGGGAAGTGCAGCTTCGTCTGATCCTCCAGCATGATTCCATCATACCATGCTCCATCGTCAGGGGGCGGACGTACTCAAGCAGGTCCGGCGCTGACGTCGAGCGGGTAGTGCATCTCCCGCTCTCGGCGCCGAGGGGCATGCAGCGATGGTGTCTCGGCGCTGGCGGGCGTCGGCTTCGGGGGGTCCAAGGGGGCAGCCGCCCCCTTGGCGGGGAGCGCGAGGGGCGCAGCCCGCTCGCAAGACCACGCACCGTGTAGGTAGTACTGCTTCGGGCCAGCGCTCGAGGGGGCGCGCTACCCGACGGGGAGCGCGAGGGGCTCCGCCCGCTCGCATCCTCACGCACCGTGCAGGAGGTACTGCTTCGGGCCAGCGCTCGAGGGGGCGCGCTACCCGACGGGGAGCGCGAGGGGCTCCGCCCGCTCGCAGCACCGCCCACCGTGCAGGTGGTACGGGCGCAGGGCAGCGCCGCGAGACGGCGGGGAGCGCGAGGGGCGGCCAGCGCCCTTGGATGTTGCAT
>DAOUGF010000045.1:0-4080 GCA_034429295.1 Chloroflexaceae bacterium | reverse complement strand
TTCAGCGTGCCGGTGACGACATTGACACTCGGCCGCTGGGTGGCCAGGACGAGGTGGATGCCTGTGGAGCGGGCGACGGCCGCAAGGCTCATCAGGTCGCGCTCGAAGCTCTCAGCCTCTTTCTTCGCCTGGATGCTGAGCAATTGGGCGTACTCATCGATCAGAGCCACGATCGGCGGCAGCGCCTCGGCCGGAAAACGCTTGTTAAAGTCCTTGATCTTAAGGCTACGGCCTTTCATGAGTTGCTGGCGGCGCGGCATCTCGTTGCGCACCAGATCGAGCAGCGCGTCGCGGGCCTCCTCGGCCTGCGTGAACACCTTGCCCCCGCGCAGATAGGGTAGGCCATCAAAAAAACTGAAGTCGGTTTGCTTGGGATCGACGATCAGCAGTTCCAGCTTGCCCGGCGGGTATTGGGTCATCAGGCTGAGCAGCAGGCTACGCAGAAACACCGACTTACCCGATCCGGTCGCCCCGGCGACCAGCAGGTGCGGGAACTCTGAGAGATCCTCGACCAGCAGATTGCCGTCGGGAGTGATGCCGATCACGATCGGCAGCTCGGCCGAGCCGGGCGCGCCGAGGTTCTCCAACAGCGGGCGCAGCTCGATCACTTGGGCCCGCTCGCGGGGGATGTCCACACCGACGAAGTTGGTGCCGAGAACATTGTCGATAAATGGGGTGCGGATCAGCGCCAGGTCGCGCGCCAGATCGACGGCCACACTCTGGATTTTGCGCAGCGACTCGTTCGGGCGCAGGCGCAGCTTGAAGCGCACGATGCTCGGCCCGACGTCGGCATCAGCCGGGTTGATCGGCTGCACCTGCACGCCCCGCTGCCGCAGGGCGCGCTCAAGCTCACGAGCCTTCCCCTTGAGCCAGGCCTGCTCATCGTCTGCGGGCGGCGGCGGGGCCACGGGCACCACAGTGGGCGTGGGGGCGGCCTGATCGTCTCCGACGGGCGCCACAGCGACAAGTGCCTGATCCACGGTAACCTGATCGGCCTTGGCGCTATCGGGCGCAGGAGGGTTATCGACCGGCGCGAGGGCCACAGCACCCGGCGCCTGCTCCATTGCGGCGGGGGCCGGCATGGCCGGCTGATCCAGCGCGCCAGGCGGGACATCGGGGCCGCCCCTGGCGTGGATCAGTGCGCCCAGAAGCGCCGCGAGTTCGTTGCGGCCGTAATGGTGTGCGAGCAGCGGGACGTCGGGCTGGTCGCCATCCCTGGCGGCGAAGGGCTGCTCCAGCGGGCCGCCCGACACATCGGCCTGGCCGTCGTAGCAGAAAGCCCACGTGTGGCCACTCAGATCGAGCGTAAAGCTGCCCTCGTGTACATGGTCGCGGAATACCTCCCAGAGATCCTGCTGGTCTGGGGCGACCGTGATCGTGCCGACGACCGCACGATAGAGCTGGTCGTACCAGTAGAGCGCGTCGAGATGCTGGTGGCCCGGCGCGAAGGCGAGGGCCAGCCGGCCGACACCACGACGCACCTGCTCCTCGGCGTCGGCTGCCTCGGTCGCGAACGAGAGCTCGCCCACGCACTTGGCCTCGAGAACCTGCATATGCAGCGCCAGGCCGCCATCCTCGCCACGGTCGATCGCTACAAAAAGCAGGTCGGGGAACTTGCCGCCGCCGAACCAGTGCTCGAAATCGTCGAGCAAGATCCAGGTGAGCAGCGCGCCGGGGTGCTGCTCGGCGTAGCGGCGCTCGGTCTCGAACTTGGCGGCCACCAAGCCGATCAGCTCGTTGAGGAAGGCGCCCGGGCCGGCGGCGCGCAGCACAATATCGCCGGAAACCTGCTCGGCCTCGGCAACTAACTGCTCCGCAACTGCGTCGCAGAATGTGCGCGGGGCCCCGGGAAACATATGGCCGAGGCGGGCGGCGAGCCGACGGATCACGATCGCCGGGGCGCGCCCGGAGGACGAGACGGTGAGATTGTGCTGGCGCTTGGCGCCAAGGCCAAGCGAGTAGCGGATCACCTGCACCTTCTCGCGGAAAACTTCCCGGAGCAAGAAGCGATCGATCGAGGTATCGTAGCAGACGATCCAGTTGAAGTGATCGTGGAGTCGCTCGATCACCGGACGCCACTCGTCCAGGGTCAGGTCGCGATAGAAGCGGGCCTCGTGGCCGCGGCGCGGGGGCTGCTTGCGCCGATCGAGAGCGGCATGCTGGGCGAGCAGGAACAGCCGGGCGACGGCGGGCTGTTGCGGGGCGCTGAGCAGGATGCGCCGGCTCTGGTCGCCCTGCCGGAAGGGCTCTTGGCGGGCGCGGTAGGTGGGCAGATAGCCCTCGGCGGGCACGTCCTCGCCGTCGAAGGGCTCGAGCTCTGAGCTTACCTGCTGGCCGCGCTGAGCCAGCACGTCGGCCAGGACAACGATATCCGTGTCCTCCTGTTGCTCGAAGAGCTGCTCGGGCGGGCACTGGAGCACCTTCACGGTGATCGGCGGGAAGTAGGCCTGGCCTTGACGCTCGGCGCCGGGGTGGCCGCCGGCCACCCACTTGCTCACCCGGCGGAAGAGCGGCGCGCCGCGCTCGCTGGTGTGGACGATCACCGTGAGCCTCACCGTCCAGCCGCGGCGCTGGCCGGCCTTGGTGAGCTGCTCGATCAGCATGCCGGGTAAGGCGCCGTTGCGGCACTCGAACAGCATGATCTCCACGCCGTCACGCACGAAGGGGTAGGTTTCGATATAGTCCTGCACCACGGCGGCGATGCCCTCGACGGCGCGCAGGGCGGCGAGCTCGTTCTCGTCCTCGGCGAGCAGGTCGGTGTCGAGCCCTAAGGCCTCGGCGCTGGCCTCCTCGTGGAAGTAGAGCTCGTAGCCTTCGGCCTCCTCGGCGGGCAGGTAGCGCGCGGGTGGCAAGTCGCCGGGTGGCAGGGCGAGCACCGGCAGGAAGCTGCTGGAGCCGTAGGTGGCGGCCAGTTCCTGCTGGAAACGCTTGACATCGACGATCGGCGAGGGCACGTCCGGGCTGAGCAGCGTGGCCACAAGCTCGTTGAAGTAGCGGGCCCGCTCGCGCCACCAGAGCAACTTGAGCGGGTGGAGCAGCGGCACGATCGCCCAGGAGGCGAAGCTCGGCGGGCCGATCAGCCAGGCCTGGTTGATCAGGCGGTAGCTGGCGCCCACCTCGCTGCCGGTGGTGAGGCTCGTCTGCGCGGTGGACAGCAGCGCCTCGTAGGCGCTCAGCAGCGGGCCGACATCCGCGCCTAGCAGGCCGCCTTGGGCCTCGATGACGAAGGCGGCCCAGGCTCGCTCCAGCGCACCGAGCGCGGCCTCGAACGAGGCCCAGGCCTGGGCGCGGGCGGCGGGCTTGAGTTGGCGCTCCAACGCCTCGCGCAGGCTGTTCGGCGCCTCGTACCAGGCCCCGAGCGAGGCCAGCGGGCTGCGCAGGTCGAGGTCGCCGATCTCCTCGATCGGCTCGGCAGTGTTAAAGATCGGCACGCGCAGGGCCGGCGCGGGCTCGGCGAAGAGTGGGCCGAGATCCGCGCCCTGCAGCAATGCGGCCTCGCTGGCCAGGGCCTGGGCGGTAGCGGCCGCGGGGCTGTCCGAGCGGTACTGCCAGACAAGCTCGGCCACCG
Organism: Chloroflexaceae bacterium; assembly: GCA_034429295.1. GTDB lineage: Bacteria > Chloroflexota > Chloroflexia > Chloroflexales > Chloroflexaceae > OHK40. The sequence goes on along the minus strand of DAOUGF010000045.1, from coordinate 512 downwards.
CGATCTCTTTGCCCTCGGCGCTCACCAAGGCGACGCGGAAAGCCAACTCGTCGCGGGCCACGCGCTCGCGCTCCTCACCCTCCTCCTGGGCCTCGGGCTCGGCCTCGGCCAGGGCCCAGAGCTGCTCGATCTGCCACTGGAAGGCGGGCAGCGCCCGCTCCAGGCCGCCGTAGATCGCCTGGAACACCCCAGCGGCCTCGTGCAGCTTATCGTGGCGCTCCAGGGCGCCTGGGGCCAGCGTGATCCGTAGCCGGGCGCCGGGCGTGAGCTCATCCTGGCGCGGGTGCAGCAGATCGACGGCGAGAGCGACCAACCCGACGAGGAAGTCGGAACTGCGACGGGTGCGCTGGCGCACTAACCGGCGCAGATCGTTGCGCAACGCCTTGCCGAGCGGCTCGCCGCCTTCCACCAGCAGGCGCTCGACCGACTCGTCGTCGGGCTCCTGGCCCTCGCTCAACTTCTCCAGCACCTCCTTGAACTCGGGATCGTCGGCCAGATCGGTCTTGGCGATC
>DAOUGF010000044.1:0-2263 GCA_034429295.1 Chloroflexaceae bacterium | reverse complement strand
CCAGCCCGAGATACTCAGCGTAGCTCCGCACCATCTGGAGGGCGGCCGGGCCCCGCGGCAGCAGAGTGAACTTCTCGTCCTCGATCGCCTGCAGGTACGACATACGCGTCCGCAGGTCGTTCTCCACCTGCACCAGCGTCAGGTGGCGCCGCAGCCGCTCGGCCCGCAGCCGCTTGCCGAAGCTCTGCTCCTCGTCCTCAGCCTCGGCGGGAGGCGGCTTATCGGCGGGGGCGGCGGGCGGCGGCATGCGCAGCAGCGCCATCTCCTCGGCCTCGCTCATGAAGACCGACTCATCTTCTGGAGAGGGCCGCCGCGAGCTACGGCGGGATCTTGAGGGCGGGGCGGCAGATGGGGCCTCGGGCGCCGCCTGCCGCGTCTGCGCGGGCTCGCTGGATTGGGCCGGAGCGGCGAGCGCGGGCTCCGGCGTCGCCAGGCGCGCCCGCACCCTCGCAATCAGCTCAGCGGAGCGGTAGGGCTTGGCGATATAGTCCGCCGCCCCCGCCTCGAAACCCCGCACAACATCCTCCTCGCGGGCCGCGGCGCTCAGCACGATCACCGGAGTCTCCGCGGCCAGGCGGCCCAGCAGCTCCCAGCCGCCCTCGTTGCCCGCGCGCACCTCGAGGATCACCAGATCGGGCCGGCTCTCGGCATAGAGCACCTCGCCGTGCCGGAGGTCGCTGCTGCGCCGCACCTGGAACCCCGCCTCCTCCAGCTGGTTCGCCAGGCGCGTCAGCAGCGTCACATCGTCGTCTATAATCAAGAGAGAGGAAGCCACGGGGCCGCTCCTGGGTCGCTTGAGGCGCCGGAATGACGGCCCGGATTATACCACGCCCATGGATACACACTACGATGTGATCGTCGTCGGCGCCGGCCACGCCGGCTGCGAGGCCGCCAACGCCGCGGCCCTGCTAGGCTGCCGCACGCTGCTGCTCACGATCGATCTCGATAAACTGGCCCATATGTCGTGCAACCCCAGCATCGGCGGGCCCGCCAAGGGCCACCTGGTGCGCGAGATCGACGCCATGGGCGGCCTCACGGCCCGCGTCACCGACCGCACGGCCATCCAGATTCGTACCCTCAACGAGAGCAAGGGTCCCGCCGTCCAGGCGCTCCGCGCCCAATGCGACAAGCGCCTCTACGCCCAGGTGATGAAGGAGACGCTCGAGCGCGTGCCCAACCTCCACATCCGCCAGGCGATGGTCGAGCGCATCGTGCCGATGGGAAGCGAGAACCAGGCACCAAAGGCCGACGGAGCGGCGGAGCCGGTTCCCGGTGCTCGGTTCGCGGTTCTCACCCACACCGGCTGGACCTACTACGCCAGGGCGCTCGTCCTCACCACCGGCACCTTCCTGCGCGGCCGCGCCGTCACCGGGCAGGCCACATGGGGCGCCGGGCGCGCCGGCGAGGCCCCGGCCGTGGCCCTCGGCGAAGATCTCGCCGCCCTCGGCTTCCCCCTCGTGCGCCTGAAGACCGGCACGCCGCCCCGCATCCACGCCGCCAGCATCGACTTCTCGCTCACCGAGGTACAGCACGGCAGCGACGTGCCCGTCTACTTCGGCCACTACTACGAGGATGAGCCGGGCGTCGGCAGCAGCGCTCGATCCTCAATTCCCCACGCTCAATTCCTCAGCCCTCCCGCCGCGATCTACCCCCACCCGATGCTGGACGGCTGGCGCCCCCAGCTTCCTTGCTACCTCATCCACACCACGCCCGAGTTCCACCGGCTCATCCGCGAGAATCTCGACCGGGCGCCGCTCTTCAGCGGGGTGATCGAGGGCGTCGGCCCGCGCTACTGCCCAAGCATCGAGGACAAGGTCGTCCGCTTCGCGGACAAGGAGCGCCACGGCCTCTTCCTCGAGCCGGAGGGCTGGAACACCCACGAAGTCTATGTGCAGGGCTGCAACACCTCGCTGCCGGAGGATGTGCAGTGGGCGATGCTGCGGAGCATCCCCGCGCTGCGCAACGTCGAGCTGATGCGGGTGGGCTACGCGATCGAGTACGACGCTGTCGCCACGGGCGAGGTGGGCGCCGACCTGCAGGCGCGGCGCATGCCGGGCCTCTTCCTCGCCGGCCAGATCAACGGCACCACCGGCTACGAGGAAGCCGCCGCCCAAGGGCTGATGGCCGGCATCAACGCCGCCCGGCGGGTGCGCGGCGAGCCAGCCGTGATCCTGCGGCGCGACCAGGCCTACATCGGCGTGCTGATCGACGACCTGGTGACGAAGGAGATCCGCGAGCCCTACCGCATGTTCACTTCGCGGGC
>DAOUGF010000043.1:0-15494 GCA_034429295.1 Chloroflexaceae bacterium | reverse complement strand
TCTCCTACCGCCACGGCGATTTTGTCGCCCTTGCGCCGTCGGTCGCCCCGGCGGATATCGTCGCCCTCGACAGGGTGATCTGCTGTTACCCCGATATGCCCGCCCTGGTTGGAGCTGCAGCGGCGCGGGCCAGGCGCGTCGTCGGGCTGGTCTACCCGCGCGATACCTGGTGGGTGCGGGCCGGGCTGCGGGTGGTGAACCTCGGCTTCGCTATCGCCCGCAGCGCCTTCAGGGTTTTCTGCCATCCTACGGCCGCCGTAGACGCCGAGCTGCGGCGGGCCGGGCTGACCCAGCAGCTACGGCTCACCAGCGGTCCCTGGCAAGTGGTGGTCTACTCGCGAGGATAGGGGTCCTCGTGGCCCTCCTCTAGCGACTTGACCTCTTCAGGGGTGAGCGCCGCGCGGGCGGCCTCCACAGCGGCCCCGGCGTCCTGGCGCTGCCGGAGCGCCTCGTCGTGCGGTGTGTCGGGGTCCGCCTGCATCGCGGAGTCGTAGGCCGCCGCCGCGATCTTATAGTTCGCCAGCGCGTGGAGATAAGCCCGGATATTCGGTGTATTCATGGCATGCTCCTCTCCAAAGAAATCCCCCGGTTCGCTCATTAGCAAGAGCGAAGCCGGGGGAGATCCGGGCGTGCGGGCGGGCTTTATAGAGCTACAGAACGCGGGACTACGCCATACGGCCACTAGACCCCGAGGAAGCGCGCCACCGTGACGATGCTCCAGGCGATGCCGGCGCAGACCGGGATGGTGAAGATCCAGGCCGTCACGATGTTTCCGGCGATATTCCAGCGCACGGCCCGCAGCCGGCGGGCGGCGCCCACGCCGAGGATGCTAGCGCTAATCACCTGGGTTGTGCTCAGCGGGAAGCCCAGGCGCGAGGCGGTCTCGATCAGGATGCCGGCCGTCGTCTCGGCGGCGAAGCCGTGGATGGGGCGCAGCTCAGCCAGGCGCGTGCCCATCGTGCGCATGATCCGCCAGCCGCCGGAGGCTGTGCCCAGCGCCATCGCCGTCGCCGAGATCAGGATCACCCAGATCGGCACATCGAAGGTCGTCTGGGCGCCGTAGGCGATCAGCGCCAGCGTGATCACGCCCATCGTCTTCTGGGCGTCGTTGCTGCCGTGGGAGAAGGCCATCAGAGCCGATGAGGCCACCTGCAGCTGCCCGAAGACCGACTGGATCCAGGTGGGGGACTGCTTGCTGATCAGGCGGGTGATGATGATCATCAGCAGGTAGGCCATGAAGAACCCGAGGACCGGCGAGAGCACGAGCGGGATGATGACCTTGCCGAACAGCGCGTCGTAGTGGGGCGCAGCTAAGCCGGCCTCCGCCACCCCCGCCCCGATGATCCCGCCGATCAGCGCATGGCTGGAGCTAGAGGGAATGCCGAAATACCAGGTGAACAGGTTCCAGATGATCGCGCCGATCAGCGCGGCCGCGACGGCCAGTTGGGTGATGAGCTCCGCATCCACCAGGCCTGAGCCGATCGTCTTCGCGACGGCCGTGCCGGTGACGGCGCCGAGGAAGTTCAACGTTGCCGCCATCAGGATGGCCTTCAGCGGCGAGAGCACTCTGGTGGCTACCACGGTGGCGATCGCGTTTGCGGTGTCGTGAAAGCCGTTGATAAAGTCGAAGATCAGTGCCAAGGCGATCACGACGAGGAGTACGATGAGCGCGCTAGGCATATTTGATCACCACGGTGCTTAAGACATCGGCCACATCCTCGCAGCGATCCGTAGCGTCCTCCAGCTGCCCGTAGATCTCCTTCCAGCGGATCAGCTCGAATATCTCCTCGCGCTGCTCGATCAGCTCGGCCACCGCCGTGCGCAGGATGCGGTCGGCGTCGTTCTCGAGCCGGTTGATCTCGTGGACGCGGGCCATGATCTCCGGCAGGCGCTTCTTCTCCCGCAGCAGCTTCATCGCCTCCGCGATCTCGCGGGTCGCGGCGAGCAGGATCTGCGCCAACTCGCGGGCGTAGGCCCTGGGCTCATCCACGCGGTAGAGCACCAGCGAGTCGGCCGCGCCGTGGATGAAGTCCACCACGTCGTCCAGCGAGCGCGTCAACGCCTCGATGTCGGGCGGATCGAGTGGGGTGACGAACGTCTTGTGCAGCAGGTCGAAGATCTCGTGAGTGATGAAATCGCCCTGGTGCTCCAGCTCGCTCATCTGGCTCATACGGCCCTGCCAATCGTGGCTGTCCTCGAGCATGGTGCAGAGCAGCACGGCCGCGTCTACTGCGTTTTTCGCCCCCTTGTCAAACCAGTCGTAAAACCTCTGCTCCGCAGGCATGATCTGAAATGGCATGTGAATAACCCCCCTTTAAAATAAAGGCCGCCGATCCCACAGAACGGGGCGGCGGTGCATCACGTTGAATACCAGCATAATACCTGCGATGGAGCATCCCACAGGCCCCTGCAGGGGGCATGGCTGCGTGGCGGCCGGCAAAGCCAGCGTGCTCCACCTTGCTCCAGAGCTACCGGACTCCAGCCGTGCGTCGTGAATCATACCAGGCCAGGTATGGCTTTGCGCCATGGTGTAGTGGGCGAACCGGGCGCATCATAACACACTGCGTTTACCAGGATGTAGGCTCGCACGGCCCAATCTGCCCTCTATCTAACGAGCTATTTATCTTCGCAGGAGGGATGTCTGGCTCTGTCGCCGTATTCGCTTGATCGAGAGTTGCGGCGGCCGGCCCGCCGATCGCCTTGAAAACGTAAGGATTGTCAGCTGTTACCCTTTGTCTCAGCACACCTGCGCTCGCCGCCACGCCGCTGCAGGGTGCGGCCGATCAGTTTGTACACAAGCGAGACGGGCGGCCGTCGTGGCCGCCCGCCGAGGGCTGCGGAAGTCGCTCAGCTTGCGCATAAGAGGCAAGGTGTGCGTTAGTCCTTGCCGACGAGGACGGGGAGCACAGGGCGTGCGAGCAAGTAGTCGTAGGCGCCGAGGGCGGCGCGGGCGCCGTCGCCGATGGCGATCAGCACCTGCTCGCCGAAGCCGGTGGTGACGTCGCCGGCGGCAAACAGGCCCGGCATTGTGGTGGCGTTGCGCTCATCAACGACGATGAAGCCCTCCGCATCAGTAGCGACGAGATCCCGCACCAGTTCACTGTTCGGGATGAGTCCCAGGTCGGCGAAGGCGGCATCCACGGGGATCGCGCGGCGCTGCCCATGCCGCTCGACGATCACCCGCTCGAGGGCGTGCTGGCCCTCCAGCGCGACAAGCTGGTAATTCTCCAGCACTTCGACGTTCGGCCGCAGCTGGAGCGTCCCGAGCAGCGTGGAGGAGTAGTCGGCGGGGCCGAGTGGGATGAGGCTGACTCTGGAGGCGCTGCGGGCGAGCTCGGCGGCGCCGCGCAGGGCCCGCTCCGATGCGCCGATCACCGCGATGGCCTTGTTGGCCAGGGCGCGGGCATGGGTGGTTGCCGAGTAGCCTAAGCCGTAGCCCAAGAACAGCTCGGCCCCCGGCGTCGTCAGCGCCCTGGGGGTGACACCGGTGGCAACGATTACAGCGCTGCCATGGAAGTTGCCGTTGGCGCTGGTTTCTACCCTGAAGCCCTCCTCCAGCGGGGCGAGGGCCACCACCTGGTCGCGCAGCGCCGCGCCGGAGCGGGTCTTGATCTGGCGCTCGAAGAGTTTCACCGCCGCCTCGCCGGCGTACTGGGCCTCGCCGATCGGCGCCTGCTCGCCGAGCGCCAGATGCACCAGGATGTGGCCAATGAGATAGTCCAGCTCGCTCTCGGCGGGGTTCCGTATCTGGATGCGCCTTCCGGCCTTGCCGCCGAGATCTTCGTAGACCATGAGCACCGCGAGCTGTTTGCCGAGGGCGTAGGCGGTGGCCGAGAGCGCTGCAGGGCCGCCGCCGATAACGATCAGGTCATACATAATGATCTCCTCTCGCCGCATGGCCAGGTCAGGGGCCGGCTCAGGCAACTTGGTCGGAGCGGGCGCGGATCACCAGCAGCGGCGTGGACGTGCCGTGGAGCACCTTGTCGGTCACGCTGCCCAGGGCCCAACGGCGCAGACCGCTATAGCCGTGGGAAGCCATCACGATCAGGTCAACGCCCCGATCCTCGGCCTCGCCGATGATCACGGCAGCTGGCGAGACGCCGAAGGTGGCCACGGGGACGACCTTCACGTGATGCTCGCGCAGCGCGGGCGCGAAGGGCGCCAGCTCGTCTTGCAGCGCCGCTTGGAGGCGGGCCGTCTCCTCTTCAACCTCCTGCACGGTCGAGATCAACTCTGCGCCGCTCCAGGAGAGCATCGGCGAGACGGTGAGCACCACCAGCTCGCTTGCGGCCTTTCGGGCCAGGTTGCAGGCGTAGGGAAGCGCCTGGCGGGCGAGGGCTGAGCCATCCAGCGTCACCATGATCCGCCGCAGGGTGGGCTCGGCGACGGGCGGCTGCTCCGTGGCTCGCACCACGAACACCGGCGTCTCGCTGGCCTGAACAACCTTATCGGTCACGCTGCCGAGAGTCCAGCGCCGCAGCCCGCTGTAGCCGTGGGTCGCCATGGCGATCATGGTTGCGCCGTGCTCCTCCGCGGTGGCGGTGATCATCTCGGCCGGCGACCCGAAGCGCACCAGCGGGTCAACATCCAGGCCCTGTAGCTCGCGCAGCGCCACCTCGCCCAGATAGCTCTCGGCCCGCTCGCGCAACTCCGGCTCGGGTGCGCTCATGCGCTGTGTGTGTGCGAGCCCGGCCGCACCGCGGCTCAGCCCAACCAGCAACTCCTCGTGAGGTGCGGTGAAGGGATAGTCGTGGGACTCCTGAACAACCTGCAGCAGCTTCACCCTGGCTTTAAGCGTTGTCGCCAGCAGGCGCACATGGGGCAGCACCTGCTCGGCGGTGGGTGAGCCGTCAAGGGGAACCAGAATAGTGCTCATCTCAGCCTCCTCGCCGAAAAAGTCGTTACTGTAGCCTAGCATTACAGGCGGCTTTACAGCGATGAGAGTTCATAACCACCTGGGGCAGATCGACAACGCGTGTATTCGCGCAGATTTAAGGCATCTATCAGCCTTTGTTGCTATACGACTGTAACAATTAAGTGGTATAACTAGACGACACGAGAAGCCGCCACGAGACGACATACACTTACTATTCAGTTTTGCGGCTAGCGCCGCGCCCGCCCCTGGAGACCTGGTAATGTCCCGTGTGTTCGCCCTGCTCGCGCTTGCCCTGCTCCTCTCGGCTTGCTCTGCCCCTCCGCCGCCCTCCGCTGCGGCCGTGCTCCCGTATCCCACCATTCAGCCCAGCGTCACCCCGATGCCGCCCTCCACGGCGACGCCTCTCCCGACGGCTGTGCCCTCTCCGACAGTCGTACCCTCCCCGACGGCTGAGCCGCTCCCCCAATACGACTTGGTGCTGACCGGTGGTACGCTGATCGACGCTACCGGGAACGAGCCGCTGCCGAACGCCGTGATCGCCATCAGCGACGGCCGGATCGCTGCGGTGGGCCGAGCCGATGAGGTGGTCTACGGCGCCGACACGCCGGTGCGAGATATTAGCGGCGCCACGGTGATGCCCGGCTTCATCAACGCCCACGTCCATATCAGCGGCCTCAGCGAGGATGATCTGCGGCGCTGGACGCGGGCCGGGGTCACGACGATCCGCGATCTGGCGGGCCCGCTGGAGGAGCGGGTGCCGCTCCGTGAGAGCTTTCTGGCCCGCGGCGACCCGAGCCTGCCCCGGCTGCTGGTGAGCGGGCCGATCGTCACGGTGGCCGGCGGCTACCCGTTTGCGGTGCGGGATGAGAAGCTGCGGGTGACCTCGCTCGCGGTTGGCGGCACCGAGCAGGCCCGCGCCCAGGTGCACGCCCTGGCTGACGTCGGAGTTGATGTGATCAAGATCTCAGTGAGCGGCCGCACCGATGTGAGCTGGCCCGAGCTCACCGACGCCGAGATCGCGACGATTACGGAGACGGCCGCCAGCCGGGGCCTCGCGGTGACGGCCCACGTCGATCGGGCGTCGGCCTTGCGGCGCGCCGTGCTGAACGGGGTCAGCGACGCGGCCCACAGCCCGCGCGACCGGGTGCCCAACGAGGTTTTTGCGCTGATGGTGGAGCGGGGCGTCACCATGATCCCGACCATCGCCGTCTACGAATGTCTGGCCCAGAGCCGGGGCATCGGGGCCGAGTGGCGGCGGAGCACCATGCCCACGATGTACGATAACCTGCGGCGCTTCGTGGCCGCTGGCGGCATCGTGGCCCTCGGCGACGACTTCGGCGGCGTGCCGGGCATGCCGATCGGTATGCCGATGGACGAGATCAATCACTGGATCGCCGCGGGGCTCAGCCCGCTCCAGGTGATCGAGGCCGGCACCCGCGGCAGCGCGATCGCGATCGGCATGGCCGATCAGCTCGGCACCGTCGAGGTTGGCAAACTCGCCGACCTGCTGGTGGTGGAGGGCGATCCGCTCAGCGACATCAGCGCCCTGAGCCGGCCCCTGCTCGTGCTCCACGGCGGCGAGATCGTCTCCTGAGGGCGTGCTCTATTCTGGATTGTAGGTAGCGGGAATCTCGGACAAACTGCGGGCGTGTGACGGGGTAGAACCCGTCGCGCGCCCGTTGTGTTTTGCCTGGCGCCGGGGGAAGGCGGCGTAATGGCGAGGCGCTTGCGTATACTTGAGGGGCGTTCGCGAAAGCAGTGAGGAGAGGCCATGGAACTGGGGATGATCGGCTTGGGGCGGATGGGCGCGAATATGGCTCGCCGGTTGATGCGGGCGGGGCACCGCTGCGTCGGCTATGACGTACAACAGGCGGCCGTGGTGGCACTCGAGGCCGAGGGCGCTGCCGGCGCAGCGTCGCTGGAGGATCTGGTCGCCCAACTCGCGCCGCCGCGGATCTGCTGGCTGATGCTGCCGGCCGCCCTGGTCGATGGGACGCTGGCGCAGCTCAGCCCGCTGCTCTCACCCGGCGATATTGTGATCGACGGCGGCAACTCCTACTACCACGACGATATCCGCCGGGCGGCCGAGCTGTCGGCTCAAGGGCTGCACTATGTTGATGTCGGGGTGAGCGGCGGCGTGTGGGGGCTGGAGCGGGGCTACTGCCTGATGATCGGCGGCGAGGCGGAGGTGGTGCAGCATCTCGACCCGCTGTTCGTCGCGCTGGCGCTCGGCAAGGCCTTTGCCAAGCCGACGCCGGGGCGGGAACAGCGCGGCGGCACGGCCGAGCAGGGCTACCTGCACTGCGGGCCGAACGGCGCCGGCCACTTCGTCAAGATGGTCCACAACGGTATCGAGTACGGGATGATGGCGGCCTACGCCGAGGGCTTCAACATCCTGCAGAAGGCCGATAGCGGCACGCTGGCCCGCGCCGCCGACGCCGAGACGAGCCCGCTCGAGCACCCCGAGCACTACCAGTACGACTTCAATCTCCCCGACATCGCCGAGGTCTGGCGCCGGGGCAGCGTGATCGGCTCCTGGCTGCTCGATCTGATCGCGCAGCAGCTGGTGGCCGACCCGGAGCTGAGCAGTTACAGCGGCCATGTGGCCGACTCGGGCGAGGGTCGCTGGACGGTGAAGGCGGCGATCGATGTAGCCGTGCCCACGCCCGTGATCAGCGCAGCGCTCTTTGCGCGCTTCAGCTCCCGCGGCGCCGACGACTACGCCGAGAAGCTGCTCTCAGCGATGCGGGAGGCGTTCGGCGGCCATATCGAGCGGAAGCCAGGGGGGTAGGGGGCGTTTGGATCGCGAATGACGCGAAACGGGGCGAAAAACGCGAAACGAAGGCGCGAAGGCGCGAAACTGAAGACGCGAAACTGCACGGCAGCGGGCGCGCAGCTGGGAACGCACCGCCCGCTCTCGGCGCTTGCGGGCGTCGGCACGACGGGGGAGCGGAGCGTCAGCGCCTCGCAGCGGGCTGTGCGCTGTCGGTGGCCACTCGTGTCTGGTTTATACTACAAAGGAGTCTGGAAAGGCTGTAGGAGCCTTTGCCCTGTTGCCTCAGGAGATCGCCATGTGCCCACCAAACGCCCTGGCCGCCCTGCAGTGCCCCGAGTTGAGTCGCCGCGGTTTTCTCAAGTTTGGGCTCGGCGCCGCAGCCGCCGTCGCGGCGCTGCCCCTCGGCGCCGCGCAGGCCGCTACCGTGCGGCGCACGACCTTCAGCCAGGTGGCGGACCTGACCCACGTCTTAGGTCCGGGCTTTCCCTCCTGGCCGGGTAGCGCGCCCTTCACGATCACCCAGGCAGTCTCCTACGAGAACGACGGCTACTACGGCAGCGTGATCAGCTATTGGGAGCATATCGGCACCCACATGGATGCGCCCGTCCACTTCGCCCCGGACGGTCTCTTCGTCGATCAGCTGGCGATTGAGAACCTGGTGGTGCCGGCCGCGGTGATCAACATCACCGAGAAGGCCAGGGCCAACCCAGACGCCGAGGTGACGCCCGACGACATCCTGGCCTACGAGCGGCGCTACGGCCGGCTCCCGGCCAATGCCGCGGTGCTGATGGCGAGCGGCTGGGGCGCCCGCGCCGGCTCGACCGAGCAGTTCCGCAACAGCGACAGCAGCGGCACCATGCACTTCCCCGGCTTCGGCAAGGACGCGATCGACTTCCTGCTCACCGAGCGCAACATCGCCGGGATCGGCGTGGACACCATGAGCCTCGATCCGGGCAACTCGACGACCTTCGCCGTCCACTATACGCTGCTGGCCACCAACCGCTGGGGCCTGGAGAACCTCGCCAACCTCGAGTCCATCCCGCCCAGCGGGGCCACGATCTTCGTCGGCGCGCCCAAGGTGGCGGCCGGTTCGGGCGGGCCGACCCGCGTGATGGCGATGTGGTAGGCCCGAAGTAGGACCGAGGCATTGGCGCAGGGTTGTAGGGCCGAGGCATTCCCGCGGCGAATGCTTCGGCCCTACAATCCTGCTATGATTTGAGAGCGGCCGATCACGGTGAGGATGAGGTTGGGGAAGATCCCGAGGGCGATCAGCCCGATGACGGCGATCGTCAGGGCGGCGGTGATCGCGCCCGGTACGGCGACCGGCTCCTCACTCGGCGGCGCCTCGATGAAGACGGCCTTCAGCAGCCGCAGGTAGAAGTAGAGGCTGACCACGGTGGCGATCACGGCGGCCACCACCAGCCAGCGCGCGCCCGACTGCCAGCCGACCATGAAGACGTAGAACTTGGCGAAGAAGCCGGCCAGCGGCGGCACGCCGGCCAGGGAGAGCACACAGAAGGTGAAGAGCGCCGCGAGGGGCAGATTGCGCCGGGCCAGCCCGTTCAGGTCGGCCAGTTCGTCGCCGCCGACCGCCTGAGCCACCACCGCCAGTGTGCCGAAGGCGCCAAGGTTCGTCAGCGCGTAGACGATCAGGTAGTAGAGCAAGGCCGCCGCGCCCTGCTCACGGTCGTAGGCCTGCGGCGCGGCCCAGGCCACCAGCGCCAGCAGAATGAAGCCGGCGTGGGCGATGCTCGACCAGGCCAGCAGGCGCTTGGCGTTGGTCTGCGGGAGCGCCGCGAGGCTGCCGACCACCAGGGTGACCAGGGAGAGAATGGCGAGCAGGCTCGTCCAGCCGCCCAACCCCTCCCCGAAGACTGGGCTGCCCGCCAGGCTCGGGAAGGCCGCGGTGAGCAGGCGGAAGAGCAGGATGAAGCCTGCGGCCTTGGAGGCGGCGGCGATGAAGGCGGTGATCGCGGTTGGCGCGCCCTGGTAGACGTCGGGCGCCCAGCCGTGGAAGGGTACCACCGCCACCTTGTAGCCGACCCCGGCGATGATGAGGAGCATCCCCAGGGTGAGGAGGCCCGCGCCCTGGCCGCCTGCCGCGGCGAGATCGGCGATGCGCGCGAGCTGGGTGAGGTCGTTCGCGGTGCCTGTGCCGGCCGCGGCGCTGGCTGCGTAGCCGTAGGTGAGGCTCATGCCATAGAGCAGGACGGCCGACGAGACGGCGCCGAAGAGGAAGTATTTCATGCCCGCCTCGGCGGAGCGGGCGTCGTTGCGGAAGTAGCCGACGAGGATGTAGAGCGGGATCGAGGTGAGCTCGACGGCCAGGAAGGCGAGGATCAGCTCGCTGGCGCCTGCCATCAGGCACATGCCCGCGGTGGAGAAGAGGATCAGCGCATAGAACTCGGCCGGGTGGGCTGTGGGCCGCAGCTCTAAGCAGAGCAGGCTAGTGATGAAGGCCGCGCCGATCAGCGTAAGCCGGGCGATCATCGTCAGATGGTCGGTGGCGAAGGTGCCGATGATCGGCTCGCCGCCCGGCCCGCCGGCCTGCAGGTTGCGCACGATGTTCGTCAGAAAGTTCACCGGCGCGCTCTCCGGCAGCTGGTAGACGTAGCCGCTCTGCAGCAGGGCGATCAGGAAGATCAGCCCCAGGCCGATGCATGTGAGCGAGGCCGACGATTTCACCCGCTCGAGTTGGGCCTCCGGCGTGCGCCCCCACTTCTCGAGAATGTCGGAGCCGAGGATCAGGATTGCCAGCACCAGCAGCAGGATCTCCGGCAGCAGGCGAGGGATGTCGGTTACCTGGAACATGAGCTACCTTCCCGCAACGATAATCCCGGAGAGCTGCTGGGCCACGGGCCGGACGCCGACGTCGATCAGCTCGGTGAGGATGGCGGGGTAGACGCCGACGACGATCAGGATGGCGGCGAGGATGGCGGCGCCGGTGTACTCCTGCCAAGTGAGCCTCGGCAGCTTCAGCAGCGCGGGGTTCTTCACCTCGTCGTAGAAGACCGCCCAGACGGCCCGTAGGATGTAGGCGCCGGTGATCGGGATGGAGAGGGCGGCGATCACGGCGATCAGCGGGTAGCGCTCCCAGACGCCGAGGAAGATGTTGAACTCGGCCCAGAAGCCGGCCAGGCCGGGCATGCCCATCGAGGAGAGGCCGCCGAGGATGAACATCACCGCGGCGAATGGCATTACCCGCCCGAGGCCGCCCAGCTCGGGCAGCTGCCGCGTGTGGGCGCGGTCGTAAATCATGCGGCCCACCACAGCGAAGAAGAGCGCCGTCATAATGCCGTGGGCGAACATCTGCAGCACGGCGCCCATGAGCGCGAGCTGCGTGCCCGCCGCCAGGGCCATCACCACCAGGCCCATGTGGCTCACCGAGGAGTAGCCGACGATGAACTTGGTGTCGCGCTGGGCCATAGCGATCGTGGCGCCGTAGACCACGTTCAGCAGGGTGAGCACGGCGATGTAGGGCAGCCAGGCCTGGGCGCCGACCGGCATAAGCCACATCGCGGCCCGCAGGCAGCCGTAGGCGCCGAGCTTCATCAGCACGCCGGCGTGGAGCATACTCACGGCCGTTGGCGCGGCCACGTGGCCGGTTGGGCTCCAGGTGTGGAAGGGGAACATGCCGGCCAGCACCGCGAAGCCCACGAACAGCGCCGGGAAGAAGAGCCGCTGCAGCTCGCCGCTGATGGTGATATTCTCGGCGAGCACGAGCATATCGAAGGTGCGCAGGCCCGAGCCGAAGTAGATCCCGAGCATGCCGATGATCGCCAGGGCGCTGCCGGCCATCAGGAAGAGCGTGAGCTTCATCGCCCCATACTCTTTGCGCGTGCTCCCCCAGACGCCGATCAGCAGGTACATCGGCAGCACGGCCAGTTCGTAGAAGACGAAGAAGAGGAAGAGATCGAGGGCCACGAACACGCCGTAGACGCCGGTGGTGAGCAGGAGCAGCAGTACCCAGTACTCCTTGACCCGCGTCTCGATGTTCCAGCTCATCAGGGCGCCGGTGAAGATCACCACGCCGTTGAGCACCAGCATCGGGAGGTTGATCCCGTCCACGCCGAGCTGGTAGCTGATGCCGAGCTGGGGCACCCACGGCAGCCGCTCGACGAACTGGAAGCCTCCGGCGGCGGGGTTGTAGCCGAGCCAGACGAGCAGCGAGAGCAGGAGTGAGAGCAGGGCGAACCCGGCGCCCACCTGGCGCATCAGCTCGTGCCGGTCGTTGGGGATCAGCGCGATGAGCACGGCGGGCACGAGCATGCTCAGCCAGATCAGGCTCAGCCAGGGGACCTCGGTTGGGAGTGTGATCAGGCCCATGTGGATCTCGGGAGGGCCGCAGCAAGCGCTTCGGCCTTACATGCGCTCATGACAGAACTTGTTGGAACACGGCCACGAGCTGAGCCGCGGTGGCGTTGGCGAGGCCCATGATCGGCGCGGGGTAGACGCCGAGGATAAGCAGGAGGGCCAGGAGCGGCAGAGTGGCCCAGAGCTCGGCGGGGCGCAGATCGGGCACGCGGGGCCATGTCTCGCCGGACGGGCCGAGGAAGATCTGCTGGAACATGAGCAGCAGAGCCAGGGCGGTGACGATCAGGCCGATCACGGCGAGGGCGGTGAAGAGTGGCAGGGTGGCCCAAGCGCCGCGGAAGATGAAGAACTCCCCGACGAAGCCGGCTAGACCGGGCAGGCCGAGATTGGCGAACATGGCCGTCCCCATCACCCCGGCGAAGATCGGGGCGCCGGCCCGCAGACCGCCGTAGTCGGCCAGGCTCCAGCTGCCGGTGCGGGCGAAGAGGCAGCCGGCGAGGAAGAAGAGCGCGCCGGTGCTGAGGCCGTGGGCCACCATCTGCATCACGGCGCCGTTCACGGCGATGGCCCGGCTGTCGGCGGAGGCAGCGCCGGCGGCGGCCGCCCCGGCGATCGCCAGCATCACGTAGCCCATGTGGTTGATCGAGGTGTAGGCGATCAGGCGCCTGATATCGCCGCTGGTGTTGGCGAGCGCCCCGAAGGCGCCGGCCACGATCCCCACCAGGGCCAACGCGCCCATCACCGGGGCGAAGTACTGGCTGGCGTCCGGCACCAGCGGCAGCATGATCCGCAGCATGCCGTATGCGCCCATCTTGCTCATCACGGCGGAGAGCAGGATGCTGCCGGCCACCGGCGCCTCGCTGTAGGCGTCGGGCAGCCAGGTGTGGAAGGGCCAGACCGCCAGCTTGATCGCAAACGCCACGAAGATCGCCCAGAAGGCGATGCTGGTGTAGAGCAGCGGGTAGCGCCCGAGCACGTTGGCCACGCCGAGGTGCTCGACATAAGCGAAGATGATCTCGCGGAGCGTGCCCGTCACGCCCTCGACCGGCAGGCCGCGCCCGAGGCGGCCAAGGTCGATCAGGTTGAAGGTGGGCAGGCCGGCGTGCCGCACGGCCAGGTAGATCAGCTGGAAGAGCAGCAGCAGGCCGATCGAGCCGGCCATGGTGTAGACGAAGAACTTAAAGGCCGCGTAGCGCCGATTCTCGCCGCCCCAGCTCTGGATGAGGAAGAAGGCGGGGACAAGGCTGAATTCCCAGAAGATGAAGAAGAAGAAGAAATCCAGGGCGAGGAAGTAGCCGAGCATTGCCGCTTCGAGCAGCAGCAGCAGGGCGTAGTGGGCCTTCACTCGCTCCGTGACGCCCCAGGAGGCTACGGCCGCCAGTGGCGCCATCACCACGGTGAGCAGCACCAGCGGCAAGCTCAGCCCGTCCACGCCGAGGAAGTAGTCCACCCGCACGGCGTTGATCCAGGGCAACTTCTCCACCAGCTGCACCACGCCCTGCCCGTCGGCGGTGGCTCCTGCGTCGAAGCGGGCCCAGACCAGTACGGCCAGCACGAGCGGCACGCCCATCCAGGCCGTGACCCCCAGCCGCACCGTGCGGTCGTCCATCCGCAGCCAGGCGGCGAGGCCCACGAGCAGCATGCCGACGAGCGGCGAGAGCAGCAGCAGCGTCAGCCAGGGGAGGCCGTCGGGCGATGTGGTGAGGTATGCTGGGAGGTTCATGAGAATTGAGAATTGAGGATTGAGAGCGACAAGCGCAGGCCCGCTTTCTTACTGCTCAATGCTCAATATTCAATTTCCGATCACATACAGGTAGATCAGCGCCAGCACCACGGCGCCGCCGAAAACATAGCCGATGTAATCCTGGATCTTGCCGGTCTGCAGGCGACGGGCGCCCTTGCCGGAGGCCACCGTGCCTTTGGCGAGGCCGTCGGGGCCATCGTTGAGCAGCGTATCGTCGATGATGAAGTTGAGTCGGCCGAGGAAGAGCGTGAGCCGGCCCACGCCGTTGACGATCCCATCGAGCACGGTGCGGTCGATCCAGGCCCAAACGAGGGCGAGCAGGGCGACGAGGCGGCCGAAGCTCGCCCCATAGAGCTCGTCCACGCGGTACTTCTCGTGGAGCAGGCGGAAGAGCGCGGGCGCCCGCTGCTCCAGGGGGTCGGAATCGCTCGCCGCGCCGAACGCGCCGCTGTAGAGCATCCAGCCCGCCGCGATGCCGGCGAGGGCGACCAGCAGCGAGATGCCGGCGGTCAGCATGCTGAAGGGCTCGTTCTCCTGGCCCCAAAGGCTCGCCAGCCAGTGGCCGCCGGGGATAGCGAAGGGCAGGTTGAAGAGCCCGGCCGTGGCCGCGAAGCTCGCCAGCACCACCAGCGGCGCGATCAGCAGGGGCGACTCGTGCCAGCGGGCGCCGGTGTTGAGGTGGCGATGGGTGGCGTGGCCCGCCGCGTCGTGGCCGGTGGCGTGGGGGTCGGCGCTGTGGCCGGCGTCGCTGTCGTGGCGGGCGGGGGGCGGCTCGGGATTCTGGAAGACCACAGGGCGCTCGCCGCGGAACTGCCCGAAGAAGACCAGCCGCCACTGCCGCGTCATGTAGAAAGCGGTGAGGAAGGCGGCCACTATAAGCACGACGAAGACCACCGGGTGGCCGTGGTTGAAGGCGTGGGCGAGAATCTCGTCCTTGCTCCAGAAGCCCGCGAAGGGCACGACGCCGGCCAGCGCGAGGTAGCCCACCGTGTAGGTCCAGAAGGTCCAGGGGAGCCGCTCCCGCAGCCCGCCCATATTGCGGATGTCCTGGGCCGTCTGCTGGGCCGCGTACTCGTCGCGGTGGTGGATGCGCTCGATCGTGGGCGTGGCCTCCATCGCGTGGATGACCGAGCCGGAGCCGAGGAAGAGCAGGGCCTTAAAGAAGGCGTGGGTGAGCAGATGGAAGAGCCCGGCGACCCAGCCGCCGATGCCGAGGGCGGCCACCATGAAGCCGAGCTGGGAGAGCGTGGAGTAGGCCAGGATGCGCTTGATGTCGTATTGGGCGACGGCGATCGTGGCGGCGAAGAGGGCCGTGAAGGCGCCGATGAAGGCCACCACCGCGAGGGCCGCGCCGCTGTCGGCGAGGAAGATCGGGTAGGTGCGGGCCACCAGGAACACTCCGGCGGCGACCATGGTGGCGGCGTGGATCAGCGCGGAGACCGGCGTGGGGCCCTCCATCGCGTCGGGTAGCCAGACGTGGAGCGGGAACTGGGCCGACTTGCCGATCGTGCCGCAGAAGAGCAGCAGCGCGATCCCGGTGGCGTGGCTCAGGCCGAGGAATCCGCGCTCGCTGCCGATGCGTGCCAGGAACTCCGGGTTGAAGATCGCGCCCTCCGCTGTGCCGAGCGTGAGGGTGCCCGCCTGCGTCCAAAGATAGACGAGGCCGAGGAGCATGAGCACATCGCCGACGCGGGTGACGATGAAGGCCTTGAGGGCGGCGCGATAGGCTTGGGGGCGCTGGTAGAGGAAGCCGATCAGCAGGTAGGAGCAGAGCCCCATGATCT
>DAOUGF010000042.1:0-19530 GCA_034429295.1 Chloroflexaceae bacterium | reverse complement strand
TGCCGATGGTGAGCACCGTGGCGGAGCTGCGGCAGGCCCGCGCCTTGCTAGAAGAGGCCAAGGGCCAGCTGGCTGCCGAGGGTCTGCCCCACGCCGCCAACCCGGCCCTCGGCGTGATGATCGAGGTGCCCGCCGCTGCACTCAACGCCGAGCTTCTAGCTCGCGAAGCCGACTTTTTCAGCATCGGTACGAACGACCTGACCCAGTACACGCTGGCCTGCGACCGTGGCAACAACCTGGTGGCGGCCCTCTACCAACCGCTCGACCCGGCGGTGCTGCGCCTGATCCGTATGACCTGCGAGGCGGCCCATCGCCACGGGCGCCACGTGGCGGTCTGCGGCGAGCTCGGCGGCGACCCGCGGGCAACCGCCCTGCTGCTCGGCCTCGGCGTGGACGAGCTGAGCTGCGCTCCCTCGGCTATGCCCCATGTGCGAGCCGCAATCCGCGCCACTGAGATGAGCGCCGCCACGGAGCTCGCGGAGCGGGCCCTCGCCGCCGCAGGCGCTGCTGAGGTGCAGGCCTTGCTCGGCGAGCCAGGTTGATCGGCAGCGTCATGAGCCGGAGATACAGCCCGCGAACCGGCTGTGGTCATCGAACTATGCTACAATACAGCGGCTCAGCCATTTGAGGAATCCGCTATGTCTCAGACCCCACCCGAGACCGCGCGCCCGACAAATGCCGTCAACCCGGCCGATATCCAGGCGCTTATCGCCCAGGGCCGGCAGCGCGGCTATGTCACCCTCGATGAACTGCTGCAGGTGGTGCCGGCGCCCGAGGAGGCTGCCGCCGAGGCGATCGATACTGTCTACGCCGCCCTCGCCGAGGCCGGCATCCCGGTGCGCGACCCTGACGACGAACCTACATCGAAAGAGGAGCCGAGCGGCACGGCGACGATCGACCTCGACGAAGGCCTCTCCGACGCGCTCCTCGGCGACAGCGTGCGCCTCTATCTGCGGGAGATCGGCCAGGTGCCGCTGCTCACCGCCGAGCAGGAGAAACGCCTCGCCCAGGCGATCGAGCGCGGCCAACTCGCCGCCGCCAAGCTAAAGACGGTGCCCCCTGACAGCAAGGAGGCGATGGCTCTCCGCAGCCAGATCGCCGCCGGCGACGAGGCCCGCCAGCAGATGGCGGCCGCCAACCTGCGCCTCGTGGTCAGCATCGCCAAGCGCTACCGCGACCGCGGCCTCCCCCTGCTCGACCTCATTCAGGAGGGGAGCCTCGGCCTGCTGCGGGCGATCGAGAAGTTCGACCACGATAAGGGCTTCAAGTTCTCGACCTACGCTACCTGGTGGATCAAGCAGGCGCTCTCCAGGGCGCTCGCCGACCAGAGCCGCCTCGTGCGCCTCCCCGTCCATCTCGGCGAGACGCTGAACCGCATCCAGGCCGCCCGCCGCCAGCTCACCCAGAGCCTCGGCCGCGAGCCCAACGACAGCGAGCTCGCCCACTTCCTCAGCATGAGCGAGGAGAAGCTGCGGGAGCTGCGCCGCACGGCCCAGGATCCTGTCTCCCTCGCCACTCCGGTGGGCGAGGAGGCCGACAGCACCCTCGCCGACTTTATCCCCGACCCTCACGCCCTCGACGCCGACGACGCCGCCGCCAGCGGCATGCTGCGCCAGCAGATCGCCACCGCGCTCGACCAGCTCACCGAGCGCGAGCGCCGGGTGCTCGAGCTGCGCTACGGCCTCTCCGACGGCCAGCCCCGCACGCTAGAGGAGGTTGGCCGCGCCTTCGGCGTCACCCGCGAGCGCGTCCGCCAGATCGAGGTCAAGGCGCTGCGCAAGCTGCGCCATCCCCGCCTCGGCAAGCTGCTCAAGGACTACCTCGACCAGATCTAGCTTGCCGGGGGTTCTCTCTCGCTCCGCAGAGGCTTCGCCTCGGCTTGCGACCTGCTGGGAGTGGGGAGCGCCTGACGATACCAACAGGCCACTCCTCACCCCACTCCCCTCTCCCCCCATCTCCCCGCTCCCCATCTTCCCAGCCTGGTACGCAGCTTGCACCAAAGGTCCAGGGAACGATGTCGTCACCAGCGTGAAGGGAGCCTTCTATGACTCAACGACTCGCCAAGATTCTGCGCGCGCTCAGCGCGGAGCCGCGCGGCGACCACCTGGTGCTGAGCGTCTACCTCGACTGGAGCGTAGACCAGAACGGCAAGCGGCAGGCACTGATGGTGCTCGAGCAGGAGCTCGACCGGTTTGAGGCTGAGCTGGAGGCGCGCGGGCCGCGACGCGACAGCTTCATGGCTGATCGGCAGCGCATCACCAACTATCTGAGCGACGAGGCGCCCCTCGAGGCGAAGGGGCTCGTGATCTTTGCCTGCAACGCCCGCCAGATCTGGGAGACTATCCCCCTTGTCGTGCCGGTCGCCACCTCGATCGCCGCTGACGACTATCCGCACCTCTATCAGTTCGCGCGGCTCCTCGACGACTACAACACCTTCGCCGTCGTCGCCGCCGAGGGTCAGCAGGCGCAGATCTATGTGCTCTCCCTGGAGGCGATGGAGCAGGTTGAGCAGACGGAGGCCCGCGAGCGGGTGAACCGCGTCGAGGTGGGCGGCTGGTCGCAGCGACGCTACGAGCGCCATACCGCCTTCACCATCCAGCTGCACGCCAACGAGATCGCCGCGGCGCTGCAGCAGGTTGTGGAGGAGCACGACGCCCGCCATATTGTGATCCTGACGAACGATTCGGTCAAGGGCCAGATCCGCCAGGGGCTGCCGCCGCAGCTCCACGAGCGAGTTGTTGATATAAGCGCGTATCAGCGCGTTGATGAGCCGACGCAGCTCTTCGCCAGCCTCGAGCCGCTGATGCAGGAGGCCGAGCGCCGACTGGAGACCAGGGTGATCGGGCGCCTGGAGGAGCAGCTGGCAACCAAGGGCGGGCTGGCCTTGGCCGGCGAGACGAAGGTGGCTCAGGCCTTGCTCAAAGGCCAGGTCGACACGCTGATCCTGGACGCCAGCTACGCCGGTGGCCAGGGCGGCGAGTGCCCCACCTGCGGCCTGCTGCGGGCCGGCCGGCGCCAGAGCTGCCCCTACGACGGCAGCGAGTTGCTGCCGGTCGATCTGCGGGAGGGCCTGGTGCGCCAAACGCTGCGCCAGGGCGGCCAGGTGGAGATCGTCAGCGATGGGGCGGCGCTCCAGCGCCACGGCGGCATCGGGGCGCTGCTGCGCTTCCGCGACGATCTGCAGCAGGAAGTAGGCGACACTATCGCCTAGAAGAGATGGACCACGAGCAGTAGCCCCTCGCGCACGACAACCTGCGCGGGGGGCTCGACGATCACGTTGCTGACGCCGCGGGAACGCTCGAAGCGCAGCTCGGCGTCCTGCAGCGGGTAGTAGAGCCCCCGCGTCGTGATCCCCCGTGCCGGCCCGCCCAGGGGGAGCAGCGAGACCTTATCGCCCACCGCGCCGGCGATCGTCGCCTCGCCGCGGGCCAGGTACGCCTCCTGTCCCTCGTCCAGCAGCCGCACGCGGCGCCCGACCAGCTCCGGCAGGGCCAGCAGCGCCACGTTGGCGAGCGCCTGATCCCAGCGGCCGCCCATAGCGCCGAGCAGATCGATGCTGGTCGCGCCGGCGCGGACCGCCTGGAGCAGCGCCAGCTCCAGATCGGTCTCGTCCTTCTCGGCGGCGTGGCGGCGGATCTCCGCCCCGGCCGCGACGAATGCCGCCTCCGCGGCGGGCTCCAGCGAGTCCAGGTCGCCGACGACAACATGGGGCGTGATACCGGCGGCGAAGAGCGCATTGCCGCCCCCATCAGCAGCGATCAGCAGATTGGCGTGGGCGAGCAGCGTACGGAAGGGCGCGGCGTCGAACTCCGGCCCGTTGGCGACGATCACAGTGTGCATGGGGGGTAGTGTACACCACTGCGACGAGATGGCTGCCGCCCTACTTGGCCCACATCGCCAGCACGCCATCGGCGCGGCGAGTGGCCTCGCCACTGGCCACATCAACGACATAGACGCCCTCGTCGGTGCCGTAGACGATCCGGCTGCCATCGGGCGACCAGAGGTCGAGGGCGAGGGCATAGGCGTCGAAGAAGCTGATCATCCCGGCGAAGGCCTGGCTCGGCGTGAAGCTGGCCAGATCCCGCACCTCGCCGCCCTCGCGAGCCACCACGTGCCATGTCAGCCGCGGCAGGCCACCGCCGCCGCCATCGAGCGTCAGGTAGGCGAGCTGCAGGCCGTCGGGCGACCAGAAGAAGGCGGGCACGGCCTCATTGGGGCGCGAAAGAGTGCGGGCCGCGCCGCCGGCTGCGTCTACCAGCTTCAGGCTGCCAAAGCCGTTGGGGCCGACGGTGATGTAGGCGATATCGTCTGTGGTGGGAGCGCGGGAGAAGATCATGGCCGCCATCTTCTCGGTGGCGAGCGCCTGAGGGCTGCTGCCGTCGGCGGCGACGCGGGTGAGCACGCTCTCCACCCGGTCGGGCGTGAGCCGGCCGCTGATCGGCGGCTGGGCCACGTAGAAGAAGGCCGCGCCGTCCACGCTCCAGGCCGGCGCCTGGAAGAAGCCGGGGTCGGCCAGCTCGTGGGTCGGCGCGCTGCTACCCCGCTCGTAGACGGCCACCTTGCCGTTCTCGAAGCTGCTGCCGCCGACATGGAGCAGGAGCCTGCCGCCATCAGGCTGCCAGGCGAAGTAGGAAGAGCCGGGGGTGACACCGAGCAAGGCGGAGTCGGCGGTGCCATCGGCGGCGACGGTGTGAACACCGAGGCCACCCGCGCTGCGATTGCTGAGGAAGGAGATCGTACTGCTATCCGGCGACCAGATCGCGTAGAGCGGCGGGTCCACTCGGCTGCGGTACAGCTCCGTGCGCTCGCCGGTGCGCAGATGCAGGCTGTTGAGGGCGATGCCCTCCGCATCCTCGCTGATATAGGCGATCCGCTCGCCGTCGGGCGCAGTGGCGGGGTAGCGGAAGAGGTCGTCGCTCAGATCTTCGGCCAGCAGCCGCTCCTGCCCGTCTTGGGCGATCAGCCGCAGGCGCCGGTCGGCGTCGAGCACAAGCAGATCGGCGCCGCTCTGCAGCCTTGTGAGGTGGTAGTAGGCCAGCCCAGCCACACCGGCGCCGCCGATGATCACAAACAGCGACAGCAAGGCGATCAGCGCCATGAGGATACGCCGGGTGCTCATAGCCCGCTCCTTTCCGCCCCGTCTGCAGTTTCCTGCTATTATAGCCCGATCGCTCACCCCATGGGCCTGCTAAAATAGCCTGGCCTGGAGGATCAGCGAGCAGTGAGGTCTCTCGAGATGGACCACAACGGATACGAGGCCGCCCTGGCGGCATGGCGTGCCGACGCCGAGGCGGCGCTGCGGGCGCCCGACGGCTGGCTGAGCGTGGCTGGCCTGTTCTGGCTGCAGGAGGGCGTGAGCACATTGGGCAGCGACCCGGCCTGCGCCGTGCGCCTGCCCGCCCGCTCGGCGCCCCCATTCGTGGCCCGGCTGGCGCTACGGGATGGCGCGGTGACGGTGCTGGAGGCCGGGCCGGAGCTGCTGGTGAACGGCGAGCCGCCGCCGGCCCGTCCCCTGCGCCCCACGACGAGCGGCCAGCCCGACCGCATCACGGTCGGCCGGTTGTCGCTGCAGATCCACCAGGCCGGCGGGCGCATCGGCGTACGGGTTCGCGACCCAGAGAACCCGGCGCGCACGGAGTTCCCCGGCCGCCGCTGGTATCCACCCCGGCCGGAGTATCGGGTGACGGGCCGCTTCGTGGCCTACGACCCGCCCCGCCCCGTCACGGTTGTCAATATGCTCGGCGACACCGAGGAGGAGCTCTGCCCCGGCTACGTGACCCTCACGCTCGGCGGGCGGGAGCTTGAGCTGCAGGCCTCGGGCCGGCCAGGGGTGAACCTGAAGATCGTGTTCCGCGACGCCACGAGCGGCCACGAGACCTACGGGGCGGCCCGCTTCCTCTACTTCGAGATCGGCCCCGATGGCGCGGTGGAGCTCGACTTCAATAAGGCGGTGAGCCCGCCCTGCGCCTTCACCGAGTTCGCCACCTGCCCGCTGCCGCCACCCCAGAACCGCCTGCCCTTCGCCGTGCCAGCCGGCGAGCTCGCGCCCGAAGGACATTAGCATGGACCCAGCGATCCGCCGCGTCATCGAGGGCGGCCTCACCTGCGACATCACCACCTTCGGGCGCAAGAGCGGCCAGCCACGCCGCATCGAGATCTGGTATTTCGTGGTTGATGGGCGCGTCTACATCACCGGCACGCCCGGCCCGCGGGATTGGCACGCTAACCTTGGCGCCGACCCGCGCATGATCTTCCATGTGAAGCAGGGCGCGCGGGCCGATCTACCAGCCCGCGCCAGGCTGATCGCCGAGCCCACCGAGCGCCGGCGGATCATGGCCGCCGTGATCGGACAGAACAGCTGGTTCCGCTCCCAGCGCTTCTCTCTGGACGATTGGGTCGCCGGCAGCCCGCTGATCGAGGTGCTCTTCGACGAGCCGCTCTAGCGTCGCTCCAACACAGCGTTAGCGCCATTCTTGCAGGCAAGACGTAGGATAGCCTGTGGAATGAGTGCGCCGATGATAAAGGAGAGCGACGAGATGACCACGCTGATTATTCGCCGCAGGCCCCTTGAGGCCCTGCGGTCGCGCCGCGAGCTGCGGGCCACTGAGGCCAGCCTGAGCGTGCCGCTGAATATTATCGAGGACGCCGATGGCTACACGGTGACGGCGCTGCTGCCCGGCCTGACGCCAGAGACGATCGACCTGCAGCTGAACGACCGCACCCTGACGATCGGCGGCGAGCTGCGGCTGCCCGAGCCCGCCGAGGGCGCCAGCTATCGCCTGCGCGAGCTGAGCGGCGGCCGCTTCGAGCGCAGCGTCAGCTTCGCCTACCCGCTCGACGGCGCCGCCGTGACGGCCACCTACAGCAACGGCGTACTCACCCTGCGCCTGCCCAAGGCCGAGTCGGCGAAGGCCCGCCGCATCACCATCGAGGAGGCGGGCGTGCTGGAGCAGTAGCTCGCGCGCTGCGCTTGCCCGTATGACAGGGTGATCGCCCTCGCTTCGCTCAGGCTAGGGGACAAGGTGACATCCTGACGGAGCCGATAGGTGTCACCTTGTCCCCTTGTCCCCTGTCAGCCTTTCACGCCTCCGAGCGTCAGGCCGCCGACGATGTAGCGCTGCAGCAGCAGATAGACGATCGCCACCGGCAGCGAGATCAGGATGGAGAAGGCGGCGAAGCGCGACCAGGGCACCGATCCGGCGTACTGGCCCGTCATGTTGTAGAGGGCCATGGCCAGGGTGAAATCCTGGGGTTGGGTGAGGAACTGCCAGGAGAGGAAGAACTCAGTCCAGCCGCCCATAAAGCCCAGGAAGCCGGTGACGGCGAGGGCCGGCACGGCGAGGGGCAGCACGATCTGGAAGAAGATCTGGTTGGCGCTAGCGCCGTCGATGATCGCGGCCTCCTCCAACTCCTTGGGGATGGTGTCGATGTAGCCCTTGAGGTTCCAGATCGCGAACGGCAGGGCGCCCGAGATCATGGCAATGCCCACGCCGAGCAGCGAGTTGCGCAGCACGAAGAGCTCGCCCGCGGGCGGGTTAAGCGCGCCCCAGATCAGAGCCAGGCCGAAGAAGATCGCGACGCCGCCGATGGCCCAGGTGCTCACCCCCGCGGTCCCGGCACGCAAGGCCGGGACGATCACCATCAGGCCGAAAGCGATGGCGAGGGCGGCGGCGACGACGAAGGCGATCTGCAAGGCGCCGGCGCTGATGCGGATGCTGTTCAGCAGGGCGAAGAGCGGCGCGATCGTGGCGACGGCGGGCAGAACCGTGATCGCCAGCACGCCGATCATCATCCACTGGCGGCCGGGGAACTTAAAGCGCGAGAAAGCGTAGGCCGCGCTCACCCCGATCAGCAGAGCGAAGAGCGACACGCCACCGGCCAGCTTCAGGCTATTGAGCGTCAGCTGAGTGAAGGTAACGGGGTTCGCCGTGGGCTTATCGAGCACCGCCAGGTAGGCGTCGAAGGAGGCGCCGGGCGGGATGAGGTTCAGCTCGGTGGGCCTGGCGAGGTTGCGCGGGTCGATCGACATGCTCACGATCCAGAGGATCGGGAAGAGCACGGTGGCCGCGATAAAGAGGCAGAGCAGCTGGGCGAGCAGCTGCTGCCACCATTTCAGGCGGCGGCCAGCCGTGGTGCTCCCGGTGCCGCGGGAGCGCCTGTTAAGCGTTGTGGCTGGACTAGACATCGTAGCTCTCCGTGGCGCGCGAGATCTTGTTCGTGATCAGGAAGATCGGGATCAGCACCAGCGCGATCAGCACCGAGAAGGCCGCGGCCACGCCGTAGAGCTGGTTCACGTTGATCAGCTTGAAGGCCTGCGTGACCATGATCTCGGTCTGCCCGAGGGGGCCGCCGCCGCTCATGAAGTAGATCACGTGGAAGAGGTTGAAGGTGGTGACGATGCCGACCATGGCGGCTGGCACCATCGCAGGGCGCAGCAGCGGCAGTGTGATGCGCCAGAACTGCTGCGGGCCGGTGGCGCCGTCGATCGAGGCAGCCTCGTACATCTCCTTCGGGATGCTCTGCAGCGCCCCAGTGGCGACGACCGTCATAAAGGGCCAGCCGAGCCAGATGTTGGTGATCAGCATGGCGTAGTAGCTCAGCGGCAGCGGAATGCCGGGGATCGGCGGCTCCAGCTGGTTGAACCAGCGGATGCGCACCGGGTCATCCCCGGGCAGGAGCAGGGCGATCAGCTGATTCACCGCGCCGTACTGGTCGTCGAACATGTTGCGCCAGACTGTGGCGATCACGATGCCGGGCAGCACCATCGGCAGAATATAGATGGCGCGGTAGATCTTGCGCCCCCACAAGCCCTCGATATTTAGGAGCACGGCGATCAGCACGCCCAGGGCCACGTGGAAACCAACGTTGGAGAAGGTCCACCAGAGGTTAAAGCCAAGCTGGCGCCAGAAGTCGAAGGTGCCGCCGAGCTGCGCGACGAACTGCGGGTCGTTGGTGAGGATATCCTTGTAGTTCTCGAACCCGATGAATTGGGCGGGGCGGTAGTTGGGTGGCGCCTCGCCGCTGGGCCCGAACCTGTTCAGCGTCTGCTTGCCTTCAGACTTGATCACACCATAGTCGGTGAAGGACATCCAGATTTGGAAGCCGATCGGGTAGAAGGTGACGATCATCATCAGGATGATCGCCGGCAGCAGGTAGACGAGGGGGGTGCGGAGTTGGCGCCACGCCTCGCCGAGCGACGAGCCTGACGCCTTCTTCGCGCCTACCGAGGCTACGCTCGAGTCCGTCGCAGCCATAGGGTTTCCTCCCTTGGGTTGACGAGACGCTCACCGTTGAGTCAAAAGAGCGGTGCTCGTATTGTAGCAGAACCAGGCGTCTAGCGCCCCGTACAGCTGTAGTCCGTAGCCTGTACCGCTAGAGCCTCATAAAGCCAAAGAGCCAGGCGACATGGCCAAAAAGGTCGCCTGAAATTGCACTAGGGCGCGATCTGTGGGGCGCCGCGAGCAATGATGGGCGGCGCAGAGCGAGCCCCACGCCGCCCGGAATGAGCCTTACTTGCCGTTGGCCGTGTTCATGAGGTTGCAGGCCTCAGCGACGGCGGCGGCCGGATCGGCGCCACCATCCAGCACCAGGTTGATCTGGTCGCCGAAGGGCGTCCAGAAGTTATCGAGCTCGGGGACCTGCGGCCGGGGCACGCCGTTCGAGGAGGCATCGGCGAAGGCGGCCACCGCCTCGTCGGCGATCTCGATATCGGTGCGTGCGGGCACGTGGCCGGCCTCCTCCACGTAGACCTGCATCGACTCCGCGCTGGTGAGGTACATCGCCAGGGCGACAGCGCCGGGGATGT
The DNA here is from genome assembly GCA_034429295.1 of Chloroflexaceae bacterium. Taxonomy (GTDB): domain Bacteria; phylum Chloroflexota; class Chloroflexia; order Chloroflexales; family Chloroflexaceae; genus OHK40. The sequence continues at coordinate 9,725 of DAOUGF010000042.1, read as the reverse complement.
TGGCGCTGTTCACGCTCACGTAGAAGCCGTCAACGCCGGTGAGCGGGCCGGCCGGCTGGGAGGCGCCGGGCATCGGGGCCACGCCAAGGTCGTCGCCAAGGGCGGCGCGGTAGTCGCCCAGCACCCAGGGGCCGTTGATGATCATGTCGGCCCTGGCCTCCTTGAAGAGCGAGTCGGCCTGGCCGCCGTCGGTGGAGAAGGTGACGTTCGGCTGCGCCTTGAGATCGGCCAGGTACTGGAACCACTCGGGGCCGCCGGCCTGGTCGGCCACGCAGCGGCCGCTGTCGTCCATCAGCTGGCCGCCGAAGGCCTGGAGCCAGCCAAAGTTGTGGTAGGCGTTCTGGTTCAGCACCAGGGTGTTCTCGCCCTGCACGGCCGCCAGCAGATCGTCGGTGGTGGCGGGCGGCGTGGAGACCCTGGACTTGTTGTAGTAGAGGGCCACGGCCTTGAACGACTCGGGGATGGCGTAGAGCTTGCCGTCGAGGCTCATGCCGTCGATGGCAGTCTGCGAGACGTTCTGCTCCAACAGGGCGGGCACATACTCGCTGAGGTCGGCGAGCAGGCCGGCGCGGATCTGCGCGCCGAGCGAGTCGTTGGGCGCGATGAACATGTCGGGGCCGCCGCCGGAGGTGACCTCGTTCTGGAACTTGTTGAAGATCTGGTCGAAGGGAATCTGCAGGACGTTGATCGTGGCTTCGGGGAAGGCGGCTTGGGCGTTGGCGATCAGCTTGTTGATCGTGGCCTCCTCGGCGCTGCCGGTGCCGTAGGCGTGCCAGAGGGTGACAGTGCCGGTGACGGACATCGCGCCGGCGTCGCCCTCGGGGGCGGGAGCTGCGGTGGGCTCAGCGGCGGGGGCCGTGGTGGGCTGGGCTGCGCCGCCGCCGCCACAGGCAGCGAGGATCAGCGCGAAGAGGGCGACGAGGGCGAGCAGCGAAAAGGATCGCTTCATACTCCTATGCTCCTTAGCTTAGGGTGCCAACATTGGCTCTTGGAAGATAGGCGTCGCGAAAAACGAGGACACCTACAGCTCACGCAAATGTTCGGCGACCACCCCCTTTCGAAGGGCCCGCAACATCGGACGCCCACTCTGGGCGGCCAGGATTTATCCACTTACGGTCGGGGCCGAGGCCGCCAAGTCGGCCTGGAGGCCCTCCTGGAGCTTCCCGAGCAGGCGGCAGAGCTGCCGCTGCTCGTCGGGGTCGAGGGCCGCCAAACGCCGCGCCAGCGAACGCTCGTGGGCGACCCTCGCGCGCTCGCGACGCTCGATACCGCGCTCAGTGAGCACCACCCGCTGCGCACGCCGGTCGGCCGGATCGGCGATACGGCGCACCAGCCCGGCCTGCTCCAGCCTATCGATCAGGCGCGTGACGGTGCTCTTGTCGAGCAGGAGGCGCTCGCTTAGGTCGGTGAGGCGCCAGCCGTCGGTCGCGTCGAGCAAGAGCAGGACGGCGTATTGTGAAGGACTCAGGTGGAAAGCGCGAAGCACGCGGCGATCACCGTCGTCCAGCATCACATAGAGGTCGTGGAACATGCGGTACTGCTGCGCGGCAAGAGACTGCATCGTGCAACTATTCCATACTTCGTTGTATACGCAAATATTTGGTTTGCAATTGTTGTAGCGGCGAGTGTACTACGGTTCGTTCCGGGCGTCAAGAGGGAGAGCGCGGCGCGCTGTCGGGGCATGAGCAAAGTCCATGGGGCGCTGCCGCCCCACGCCCCCGGCGCTTGGTCTCTGTGAGACGGTGCCTGCGGGGCGCAAGCGCTTCGCGCCACTGCGTCCGCCGCCTCCGCGCCCCCGGCGGCAAGGGGGCGGACGCACTCTTCGAGGATGCCTTCGGCATTCGCCCCCTCGCCACTCCCCCGCGCCAGGGGCCTCGCCCCTGGACCCCAAGCCGGAGGCCAGTGCCGTGCCGTCGCCGATCTGCTCCCTCGTCTCATCGTCAGGCTTAAACCTTGGCCGAGCACGGAAACCCACGCCCGCTGGTTGCGCCCTGCACGTTCCGGCGTGCCGACGCCAAACTTTCCCGAACCCAGTGTACGGAGGCGGGTGGCACAACCGATGCTCGCACACCACCCCGACCGTAGATCCGCTACCGGCCGAGGCGGATGGCTCTGCCCGACAATGAGTCGGGTACTCCGCCGACCGCCAGCACGGTACGGCCCTCCGGCTTGGGGGTGGTCCGGAGGGGGCAGCCGCCCCCTCCGGCGGGGAGCGCGAGGGGCGGAGCCCGCTCGCAACACCACTCACCGTGCAGGTGGTACTGGTTTGGGGCAGAGCCCCAAGACGGGGTGCAGGGGGCGGAGCCCACCCGCATTCTCGCCCACCGTGCAGGTAGTACTGGTTTGGGGCAGAGCCCCAAGGCGGGGCACGGGGGCGGCAGGGCGCCTGCACCCGGGCCCGTGCTATAATTTGGTGCGCAGCACTCCCTTACGCTCACGGGCCAGGGGGCCCCCGACTCCGGCCCCGCTGCAGCGCCCTTAACCAGCACCGTTTGCTTAGAGCAGTTCATGCCCTCCGTCACGGTCCGCGATCTCCTGCGCCTCGCCCTTCCCCCCGGCACTAGCGTGGCGGCGGGCGGCAGCAGCCTCGCTCGCCAGGTCACCTGGGTGGCCACACTGCGAGCCACCCTGCCGGCCTTTGCCGAACTGCGGGGCGGCGAGATCGCATTGCTCTCAGTGGAGGCGGCCCGCGCCCTGGACTCGCGTCTCACTCTGGCGACCCTGGTGAGGCGCTTGGGCCAGGCGCCGGTGCCAGTGGCAGGGGTGGCCGCCCTCGGCCCGATCACGGCCGAGGATATCGCCGCGGCCGAGGAGGTGCGCCTGCCGCTGCTGCAGCTCCCCGAGGGCTCCGACCTGCGGGAGGTCGAGCGGGAGATCACCCGCCTGATCACCGACTATGAGGCCCAGTTCGAGCGCCGCGGTGCCCAGCTCTACGACCTGCTCACCCAGCGCTCGCTGGCGGGCCAGGGCGTGGCAGGGCAGCTTGAGGTCCTGGCGGAGCGCACGGGCCAGAGCGTGGCCTGCTACGCCCCCAATGGCGAGTTGCGGGCCCAGCGGGGCAAAGGCTCGGCCCGCATCGCGCTGCAGGCGCTGCGCCCCACCGCCCGCGGCGAAAGCTCGCTGCTCAACCAGCAGATCTGGGTGGAGCCGATCGGCCCGCCCGACTATCCCACGGGCTACCTGGCCCTCGCCGGCGTGGCCCTCGACGCCTGGGACCGGGAGGCGGCCCAGCGAGGCGCTGCGGCCCTAGCCCTTGAGCTGGCGAAGGAGCAGGCGGTGCAGGCCGCCGAGGAGCGGCTGCGCGGCGACTTCCTCTCCAATATCCTCGCCGGGCCGCCCGGCGACCTGGCCGCCGCCATGCAGCGTGGCCAGGAGCTGGGCTACAGCCTCTCCACACCCCACGTCGCCGTGCTGCTCTACCTTGAGGAGGCCAACGCCGCCACCCTGGCGCGAATTAGCTCCGCCCTGCAGAGCGAGCTCTCACGCCGCAATATCACCGCGCCGATCTCACGGCGCGAGAGCAGCGTGCTCTGTATGATTCCCGTGGCTACCGCCGCCCGCACCCGCGAGCTGATGGAGCAGCTGCGGGAGCGCCTGGTGGCCGACTACCCGAAGCTGCTGATCGCCGTCGGCACCCAGGCCCCCAATCTCAGCGAGTGGCGCCGCAGTGTGGAGGAGGCGGAACAGGCGCTGCTCCTCGGCCGCCAACTCTTCGGCACAGGGCGGGTGCTCGCCTTCTCCGACCTCGGCGTCTACCGGCTGCTGGTGCGCCTCCGCGAGACGCCGGAACTCTGGGCTTTCTACCGCGAGACGCTCTCCAAGCTCGCCGACTACGATCAACGCCAGGGCGCTGACCTGATCAAGACGCTCGACGCCTACTTCAACCACCTCGGCAACCTGCGGGCCACCTCGGAGGCCTTGCACGTCCACCGCAACACGCTGCTCTACCGCCTCGAGCGGATCAAGGAGATCAGCGGGATGGATCTCGACAACGCCGAGGAGCACTTCGCCCTCTGGCTGGCGCTGCGGGCCCATCGCGTGCTTGCGACGCTTATGGAGGGGTGAGGTGTTTTGGATCGCGAAATTCGCGAAACGGGGCGAAAAACGCGAAACGAAAGCGCGAAGACGCGAAAGTGAAGACGCGAAAGTGAAGACGCGAAAGTGAAGACGCGAAAGTGAAGATTAAGGTTGTGCGCAGCGACAGGCGCGCGAAGACGGTGAGCGCCCGCAAGGTGGGCGACACAATCGAGATCGCTGCGCCGGCCCATATGAGCGACGCCGAGCTGCAACCGATCATCGAGCGGCTCACGGCCCGCCTGCAGCGGCGCGACCAGCGCCGGGAGCTGAATGACGGCGACCTGGAGCGAATGGCGCAGCGGCTCAACCGGCAGCACTTCGACGGAAAGCTCAACTGGAACAGCATCGCCTGGTCGGCCCAGCAGGAGAAGCGCTACGGCAGCTGTACCCCTGCCGACCGGACGATCCGTATCTCCTATCGGCTGGCGAATATGCCGCGCTTCGTGCAGGAGTACGTGGTGATGCACGAGCTGGCTCACCTGCTTGAGGCCAACCACGGCCCGCGCTTCTGGCGGCTGGTGAACCGATACCCGCGCACCGAGCGCGCCCGCGGCTATCTGATGGCCGTCGGCCTCGAGGAGCTTGACGACACGCAGCAGTGAGCTGTCAGGCGCCTGACGCGACCTCGGCCTCCATAGGCCGCACGACGAAGATCATCTCGTGGGAGGATGCGGCATCGAACGGTGAGGAATCCCAGTCGCCGAACAGCGCCTCCACCCGCAACCCGGCCGCAGCCAGGCGCGCCTCGATCGCCTCTTTTGGCAGAAAGCGCAGCTCGCTGAAGGAGACCAGCGTCTCGTCGGGAAATTGGTAGCGCTGTTCGAACGTCACCCTGTCGCCAACCCTTGAGAGCACCTCGGTCGTCTCGCGGATGGTGATCCCCTGGTGGGTGACTTCTTCCGTGCCGTTCCACTCCGCCGCCCAATCGATCGCCGGGTTTCGCGACTCGAAGACAGCACGGCCGGAGGGCTTCAGGTGGTGGCGCATCGTCGTGAGTCCCGCCATCACATCTTCGTCGCTCAGCAGCACCTGGAAGGCGTGCCCGGTCATGATGATCAGGTCGAAGCGCTTCTCCGAGCGGTACTGCTGCGCGAAGGCTTCTACCCACTCGATCGCGTCGCCGTGCGGCTTCTGGCGGGCGACAGCGAGCATCGCAGGCGTGGGGTCCACGCCGGTGACGATGTGGCCCCTGGCGGCGTAGGCATCGCAGAGCAGCCCGGTGCCGCAGCCGAGATCCAGGATGTGCTGCGGCGGGTCGCCCGCCAGCGCCAGGTAGAAGTCGCAATCAGGTGACCAGGGGCAGAAGAGGTCGTAGATCGCGGCGAGCTTCGGGTTCTCGTAGTGCTCGTCTGGCATCAGCGCTCTCTCCTGTGCAGATCTAGCGGTCAGGCATCTTGGTCGGATACAAGCCCCTCAGCGCCCGGCAGCATCGGCGCCGAGCACCACCACGATATCGGCCTCGCTAAGGATGCCGTCCGGCGGCGCGCCGCTCACCACTTCGGCGCCAAGCATGCGAGCCAGGCGACGGCTCGTGGCCGGGTTGCCGGTGCGATCGTAGACGATGGTGCGCTCGTAGAGGCCGGGCGCATTGTCGGGCACCAGGATCGTGAAGCCGGCCTGCTCGAGGTCGAGGGTGACGCGACGGGCGAGACCGGCCGTCTCAGTGCCGTTGAGCACCTGCACCGTGGCATTCTCGGCGGCCTCGCTCGGCGGGCGCTGCCACTGGTCGAGCATCGCCTGCACGGCCGCGGTGTCCCACACCAGGTTGGAGCCATCCTCATAGGCCAGCTCGTTGGGACCAAGGCGGAACTGGCCCATCGTATCAGGATCCACGGCGGCGGCGAGGCCCATGAGCCCGAGCAAGACATCGATGCGGTCGATCGGCATCGTGGTGACCACAGGGCGGGCGCCTTCGTCGCCAGCGACGGCCCCGAGCACGCCGGGCAGGGCGACGGCGCGGGCAAGCCAGCCTTTGGCTTGGAACTCGCGGAGGATGGCGCGCACCACCTGCTGCTGCCGCTCAGCGCGACCGAAGTCGCTGTCGGCGTGGCGGGTGCGGGCGTAGATCAGGGCCGTGGCGCCGTCCATGCGCTGAGGGCCGGGCTGGAATTCCACCACCATGGTGCCGAAGTCGTCGGTGGGATAGGCATCGTCGCGGATGTAGCGGGGCACATCGACGGTGATGCCGCCCAGGGCGTCGATCAGGCCGGCGAAGCCAGCGAAGTTTACGGTGGCGACGAAATCCACGCTCATGCCCCGCTGCCGCAGTTGGAGGAACTGCTCTACCGTCTCGGCGGCGAGGGCCATGCCGCCCTGGTGCGGGGTGGTGCCGGGCCCGTAGAGCTCCTCGGCGCGGGCAAAGCCTTGGCCGTAGGCGACGTTGATCTTGGTGACGCCAACGCCTGGGATCTCCACCTGCGTGTCGCGGGGGATGGAGAGCAGCGAGGCCCAGCGGCCGGCCGCGTCGAGGCGCACGAGGAGCAGGGTATCGCCGCGCACCCCCTCCTCGGGATGGCCGGCCCGCTCGTCAACGCCGATCACGAGCAGATTAGCGCCGAGAAGGGGCGAGGCGACCGGCGGATTGGGCCGCGCGTCGTCAATGGTGATCGCGCTGGCCAGGCTGCTCACCTGCCAGTAGAAGAGGCCCACGCCAAGCAAGGCGGCGACGAGAACGAGCAGGAGGGCCAGGCGCACCCAACGCCAGATGTTCCGGCGAGGGCGGGCGGGGCGGGCGTAGCCGCCGGCCTGCGGCCGCCGCCTGGGCATCACCATCGTCTCATCGGTATAAGGCTCGCCGCCCGGTGGGACGGCGCGACGCTGGGGGCGCTCGCTCGACACGATCAGGCTCCTGACGAAAGGGCGGCGCCGGCTGACGCGCGGCGTGATACGAACATCCGCTCCATTGTAGCAGACGAAGCTGGAGCATGGGTGAGAGCGGCCTCGCGGCGAGCTGGCGAGGCGCTGGCGCGCGGCTGTGCGGGGCGCTGCCGCCCCCGCGCCCCCGCCTCGGAGCGTTGCCCCGAATCAGTACCACCTGTACGGTGAGTGAGGATGCGGGTGGGCTCCGCCCCCTGCACCCCCGCCGCCTCGCGCCGCCGCCCCGAACCAGTACCACCTGCACGGTGGGTGGTGTTGCGAGCGGGCTCCGCCCCTCGCGCTCCCCGCCGGAGGGGGCGGCTGCCCCCTCCGGACCACCCCCAAGCCGGAGGGCCGTACCGTGCTGCCACTTGGCGGCGTACCCGACTCATTGTCGGGTAGAGCCATCCGCCTCGGCTGGCGGCGGATCTGCGGTCGGGGTGGTGTGCCAGCATCGGTTGTGCCACCCGCCTCCGCACACCGGGTTCCGGAAAGCTTGCCTGCAGCAGAGTGGCGTCGGCACGCCGGAACGTGCAGGGCGCAACCAGCGGGTGAGGGCCACTACGCTTGGCCAGGGCACAAGCCCGACGATGAGACGAGGTAGCCGATCAGCGGTGGCATAGCACTGGCCTCCGGCTTGGGGTCCAGGGGCGAGGCCCCTGGCGCGGGGGGTGTCGGGGGGCGTGCGTACGCCCCCCGACAAAACCAGCGGGGAGCGGGGCGCAGCGCCCGCAAGCAAGTCGTCGGTACGCCGCACACCCACCGCGCAGCGCCCCCGCGGGGATGCGGTACAATGGACTGGAACTTGTTCCAGCAGCCGCGCGGGGAGGACGCCTATGGGAGAGCCGGCGGAGCCACGGCCCACGAAGGAGGCCGTCGAGGAGCGCATGGCCGATATCGTGCTGCCGGACCAGACCAATGGCTTCGGCACGATGTTCGGCGGCGACGTGATGGCCATGATGGACAAAGCCGCCGCGATCGCGGCCATCCGCTTCTGCCGCCAGCCGGTGGTCACGGCCTCCACCGAGCGGATCGACTTCCGCACCCCGATCGGCCAGGGCGAGATTATCGAGGCCCGCTCGCGGGTCATCTATGTGGGGCGCACCTCGATGGTGGTGCGCGTGCGGATCTTCGCCGAGCACCCGCTGCTAGGCGACCGCCGCATCTGCACGACCGGCTACTTCAGCATGGTTGCGGTGAGCCGCGACGGCACACCGGCCCGCCCCGTGCCCCAGCTGCTCCTGACCGATGACGAGGCCCGCGCCGAGCACCACATCGGCGCCGAGATCGCCCAGGCCATCGCCGCGCGGAGAAGCTAGCACGGCTTTTCGGAAGATCGCAGCCGGTTCCGACGACGGACGACTGCCCGCAGCTTACCAGGCGCTGGCCGGTCGGCATCCAAGCTGCACAGCCAAGGAGTTGGATGATTGACGAAGCCCGCTTCCGCCAGGTGATGGGCCATTTCGCCTCGGGCGTCACCGTGGTGACCACCGCTTACGAAGGGCGTCTCACCGGCCTTACCGTGAGCTCCTTCACCTCGCTCTCGCTCCGCCCGATGCTGGTGCTGATCTGCATCAACCGTCAGGCCAGCAGCCACAACGCCATCGCTGCCGCAGGCCAGTTCGCCGTGAACATCCTCGCCGAAGGTCAGGAGTATCTCTCACGCCGCTTCGCCAGCAGCGAGCCTGAGAAGTTCACCGCCGAAACATACGAGCTCTCGCCCCGCGGCTTGCCCTTGCTCAAGGGCTGCATAGCCTACATCGAGTGCCAGTTGCACAGCAGCTTCCCCGGCGGCGACCACACGATCTTCGTCGGCGAGGTGGTGGCCGCCAGCTGCAACGAGGCGCGCCCGCTGCTCTACTATCGCTCGGGGTACCATGCGTTGGGCGGCTAACAGGAAGGCGGCGACTGCCCTGCCTGCTCCGGCGCTCCTGCTCGCCCTCTGCGCCATCTGCGGGGCTGTACTCGCGGCGGGCTGCAGCGCCGGACCCGTAGGGGAGCCGACGGCTACCGCGCCGCTCGGCCCGCTGCCCACGCTGATGCCGACCGCCACAGGATCGCCGCCCACGCCGCCCAGCGACCCGACCGCGCCGCCGGCCGACACAGGCTGGCTGCAGGCCGCGCCCGGCGTAGAGCTGCGCCGCCTGATGGCGCCTGTCGGCGAGCAGATGGCGCCTGTGAGCGTGGTACGCCTCGACCCGGATCTGGTGCGCCTCGTAGTCGGCTACGCCCCCGACGCGCCGCAGCCGCTCGCGGAATGGGCCAGCGCTGCCGGCGCAATCGCCGCGATCAACGGCGGCTTCTTCGACGAGCGCGGGCGGGCGGTGGCCTTGCTCGTGCACGAGGGCCAGGCCAGCGGCGAGAGCTACGTTGGTCGCGGCGGCATGTTCGCCGTTACGCCCGAGGGCGAGGTGTGGCTGCGGGGCCTCGCCGCCGCCCCCTACGACCCCGCCGAGCCGGTGGCCGAGGCGCTCCAAGGCTGGCCGATGCTGGTGCGCCCCGGCGGCGAGGTGGCCTACACCCACGAGGATGGTGAGCGCAACCGGCGCAGCGCCATCGCCATCGACACGGCTGGCCACCCTCTGCTGATCGCCGCGCCCACCGCCGCCTTCACTCTCCGCGAGCTCGCCGTCTGGCTTGCCGCCTCCGACCTCGATATCGCCGCCGCGGTCAACCTCGACGGCGGCTCGTCTACGGGGCTGATCGTGCAGAGCGATACCGCCCCTGAGCGGATCGACCCCTTCGCCCCGCTGCCGATCGTGCTGATGGTCCTCCCCAAATAGCCCGCCTAC